>JABDOO010000123.1 GCA_013043295.1 Candidatus Nitrosopumilus sp. | reverse complement strand
ATGTGGGATTAGTAATTCATGAAACTCAACTATCCTATGAGCAAGAAGGCAATGTAAAAATTTTAGATGTAGGAGAGTGGTGGGATAAAACCACAGGAGGACTTCCAGTACCCCTAGGAATTAACGTGATGAGAACAGACCTAGGCATGGATACCATAGTAAAGTTTGACAAATATCTTCAAGCATCAATTGAGTTTGGAATTGAAAATTTTGATGATGCAATAGATTATGCAATGCAATACTCTAGAGGAAAGGAGCGAAGTCTGATTGAAAAATTTGTAAAAATGTATGTAAACAAAGTTACTGTAAACATGGGAGACCCGGGTGAAGAATCAATCAGACAATTATTTAAATTGGCAAAAGAGAAAGGGCTTGTTCCAGACTTTGAGATAAGTATTGCCAGCAAGTAATTATAGAACAGAAAAAAAATAATACCATGGGAGACGGAATTGGTGGAGCAGTGCTCAACATTCTAACAAACAATGCCTTTGAGCTATTAATCAGTCACACAAGAAAAGACAACCAAGAACAATATGGAAAAGTTGAAAAAATCATCATGAGTAAAATTGATGATCCCGAACAACCACAATACGAAGAGAAAACTAAAGAAGATTTAGAGCGCGCACTCAAGGGGAAATTTGTATCATGTAATGTACAATACAGGGATGAAAAAACAGATGCGCTAGTGTGCAATGTCTTTGTTCAAAGACCACCTGAGGGATTTTAAAAATTCTATAATTAATTATAAATCAGTACTTAATGTTTTTAATGCAAAATTCCCACACTTTGGACATCTGTGTTTTTTTAGTAATTCACCATGAGTCTGCATTGATTTTTTTGGATATGTAATGTGGGTTCCACAATCTTGACACATACCAGGGATATCTCCTTTAGGAATCATGATTTTCTAAATTTTATGTCAACTTAAGCATTTGGGAGTTTAGAAAATAGTCCTTAGCACTAGTTGTAATATTGGGGTTACTTGAAATACTATTTTGAAAAAATTGAAACATGGTAATGAAGCTAGATGAGAAGAAGACTCTGTTTGCAGGATTGGCAATTTCACTTGGGATAACAATTCTCGGAGGATTCATACTAACTACATTTCTCATGCCAGAGTGTAGGGACGTTATTTGTTAAAATCAAAGCAAGAAGTACATGATAAAGTGGTCTAATTGAATAATTTAATCATCATAATAATCGTAGGAATTATTGCAGCTGTAGTCTTGGCTATGGGACAATCAAATTATCAAGAAGTTTCAACAATTCGTGATCAGCGTAATCTCGAACTCTCCTTAAATGACTGTAAAAGATTGTATGACCCAGGTTTGCAATTAGGGGATTGTTATGAAAAATCAATCAATGTGTTTGGAACTGAAGAGCAAAAACTGCAATGGCAATCAGGATATTTCAACCCTTAGAGGGAGTTCAAACATCGTAACCTACAGTTCTCATTCCCACACAAGGCTTGTTTCCTTTGCTCCAGCATTTACATGAACAAGACACTGCTTTTCCACTTTGCAAATCTTTGATCACTTTATGAAAAACTCCTTCTCTAACTTTAGATTCAATCATTACTGTTTCAAATTTTTCATTATCAATCTCTGCCAATAAAATGTGATAATTTTCCTACTAGATTAGCATTATTGTTCTAGTAACAACATTGTACTCTGCTGCAAAAGATAATGTTCTAAAAAGAGATGCAAATAATAAAATGATTAGGAGAAATCTTAATGATAAGATTTGACATTTCCTGTCTATAAAAAACCACTAGGTCCAGCTAGTGCCAAAGGAGAAAATAAGAAAATCCCTAATATAGGATAAAATGTATCATGAATTATAATTGGTGCTTGTGGACAAAAAAATTCTAGCAGGAGGTATTGCAATGATTATTGCAGGAATTATTGTTACAGTCGCATTTTCTGAACCACCTGTAGGGCAATCAGGAATGAGTGAAGAAGAGATTATAGATTTGATGATAGCTGAAGATCAAAATCAAGCTTACCAAATGCTCTCAGGAATTCTAGTGGGAATTGGATTCTTACTTGTACTCATTAGCTTTGGTGCAAGAAGGAAAAAAGACAGTGCAAAAAGATCCGAAAAGAAACCTGCCGAATAATTGATAAATTGATTATTTGTATAAATCAAATTTTTTCTTACAATTTCCACAAAATTTTTGCTTTGTTTTCTTACTTTCTGTGCCTAAATCAGAGCCACATCTATCACATTTTGTCTTAATCATAGTATAATTCCAATTCAAAATTCCTCATTATTACCCATCTTTGAATGTTAGGGAAGAATGAAACAAGAAAAGTTGGCTCTTAAAATACATCTTGAGAAGAAATTATTAAGTAAAAATAAACAAAATGATTCACCATGATTCAAGCTGAAATTAGCATATATCCCATGGCAACAAAGACGACAAGTGCTAGTTTTTACATTGCAAAAGCCATTGAATCAATTCAAAAAATAGAGAATCTCAGATACGAGATTAACCCAATGGGAACAATTTTAGAATCAGATGATATGAATGTGATAAATTCCGCTACAAAGCAGATGATGGAGACAGTTCATAATCTAGGAATAGCAAGAGTAGAGGTAATAATCAAAATAGATTCAAGACGAGACAAACATGTCAAAATGGAAGAAAAGATAGACTCTATTAAAAAACAGATGGGTTAGAATTTTTTCAAAATACCAAAATGAGTATTTCTTTGAGCAGGAGCACGTCCAATTTCTTTTACCATTGTTGCAAGTTCTTCAACTGAGGATGATGTTGCTTTTCCTGCAGCTTTGTAAATTTCTTCAGAGAATGCAGTTCCAACCAAATCGTTTCCACCATTAGACAATGCAACTTGTGCAAGTTTTTTACCATATGCAACCCAATAAACAGAAATATTATTCAAAACATTTGCAAGCATCAGTCTAGATAGTGCAATTACTCTTAAATCATATACTGATGAGCATTCATTATTTACCAAATGTTGTTGTTCCAGTTCAGTATTATCTAGACTGAACTTTAATGGAATCAATGTCAAAAAGCCATTTGTTTTCTTTTGTAATTCACGTATCTTAATCAGATGGTCTACAATGTGCTCTGGTTTTTCTATATGACCATAAAGCATGGTAACATTACTTTTGATATCCATATTATGAGCCTCCTCAATAACGTCAAGCCATTGCTGGCCAGTACATTTCCCTCGAACAATTTTTTCCCTAATGTCAGGATGAAATAGTTCGGCACCTCCACCAGGCATTGAATCTAATCCAGCATCTTTTAATCTGGACAAGATTTCTTTTGTGGAATTTTTAGTTAGTTTTGATAAATAGTAAATTTCAGCTGCAGTTAGAGCTTTGATGTTTAGTTGTGGATGGCTTTTTTTAATTGCCTTCATCATGTCCTCATAATATTCCAGAGGAAGCTTTGGATGAAATCCTCCGACAATGTGAACTTCTGTTGCACCCATCTGTTTTGCAATACCTACACGCTGTTCAATTTCTTGAGGAGTTAGAGTATATGCATCATCTGCACCATCTTTACGATAAAATGCGCACATTTGACAACTAGCTGCGCAGACATTGGTATAATTCATGTAGTATGAAGCTGCAAATGTTACAGTATCATCAACTAGTTTTTTTCTAGTGTTATCAGCTACTGCTCCAAGTAAATGCAAATTATCATAATTCATCAATTCCAGGCCATCTTTGTAAGAGAGTTCTTCTCCTGCCAAAGCACGATCTAGAGCTTGAGAATCACTGACTAGCTGTTCTAGCATACTGTTTTGTTTTCCCATCATGATATATTCCTTATAGTCTTAAGAAATAAGTAACCAGTCATGTATACTCTATCATGGTACTTCCTCTAGTGGATGAACACAAACCAAAATGCTATTTGTGTCATGAAGGTTTTCAGAATATTGAAGAATTAAGGGAACATCAAAATTCAAAACATGGTGACTATTTCAAGGAAAATGAAAAACAGTCAAATAGAGAGCCAGCACCTGGTGACGTTACAGTATTTTAGATTTTTTTGCATTTATTGATTTTAGTAACTCTTGGGCAATTTCTTTTGAGATACTGGCCAATTCATAATGTTTGTCAATAGATAATGCTTTTTTGAAATGCTTTATCGATTCTGTAAGTTGACCCATCTCTCCTAGTGAAAGTCCTTTGTATGCAAGAGCTATTGCGCATTTTTTATCAATTCTCAAAGCTGTATCATAGCACTCTATTGCCTCAAGGTATTGTTCTAACGAATGTAATGTAGAACCTTTGTTCAATAGTGCATCTATGTTATCAGGTGAAATTGAAAGTGCTTTATCATATGTTCGAATTGCAAGTTTTAGTTTTCCCATATTTTGTAGAGTTGCTCCTTTGTCAATCAATATACTAGTGTTTTCGGGTTCTTCCTTTAGGGCTAAATTATATAATTTCAAGGCATCAGAGAAATTTTCATCTTCAATGCAATCAAAGGCTTGGGCCACTAACTTTTCAGTTTCACTCACAGATTTTGGTAATATTTTGTTAATAATAAACTGATTTTTTGTATCCTCGTGCGGCTTTAGAGGTGATAAAATTTGAATTGACATTCTTTGAATTTGAATAATTAATTATTAAATCAGCGATCATTATACAATAACCAGATGAATCTCATGATGCAAATTTGTCTCTAGGTTCAATCTCTAAAGATTTGTTAAAGCACTCCATAGATTCTTCGTATCGCCCCAAACTTCTCAATGCAACTCCTTTGTTATTCCACAAGTCAGGATCATTTTGATTTAACAAAAGTGCTTGATCAAAAAATGCTAGGGCTTCGTCATATTTGCCTTCATCCATTAGGGATTGTCCGGATTGCACAAGATCATCAATCTTTCCCATGTACAAATTACGACATCATTTGTATTAAATTTGAAATATAATTCAAAAAGATAATTCATGAAAATCAAACAAATTTACACACATTTCACAAAAATTTAAATAAATTTTTCACCAATATACAATATGGAACTAGATGCGACTGATGAGAAGATTCTCAAAAATTTACTTGTAGATGCTAGACAATCAGCAAGACAACTTGCACTAAATTTAGGAATGTCAACAGTAACAGTTCTATCAAGAATAAAAAAACTAGAGAAAGCCAAGATCATCAAAGGATATACTGCAATAATTGATCATGAAAAAATTGGCTATTCATTAACTGCAATAATTGAAATCATGGCAAAAAATGATAAAATTGTAGATATTGAGGATAAAATATCAAAATTTGAAAATGTATGTGGTGTTTACGATATTACAGGCTCAACAGATACAGTAATTATTGCAAAATTCAAGGCAAGAAGTGAATTGAGCAAGTTTGTAAAGGGTCTAGCTGCCATTCCAAATGTGGAAAATACAATTACACATGTGGTTCTAAATACCGCAAAAGAAGATTTCAGATTATCATAGGTAAAAACAATGAACAAGTTTTGGATTTTTGTAATTATGCTAATCATCGCAGGCGGATTACAAACAGCTGATGCTCAAAACAAGAATTTGGATATGGAGCTGGAGGTAACTGATGAGGAAAAAATAATTCTGTTTTCAGGTTTTGCCATAGCCATTATTGCTGTTTTTTTATTTTTGGCAAGAGACATTATTCTAAGGAAAAAAACATCTTATGATAAAGAAGAGTTGGAATCAAAAAAAGACAAGACGTTTGAAAAATATCACTCAGATTGGGGAGATGACTATGAAGAGTTGGGACAGAGACGAAACACAAAAGAAGACAAAGAATTTCGAGAAGCTCTAAACAATGACGAACTACCCAATTATTATGAAATTATTGGAGTTTCTAAAGATGCCACGTCTGATGAGATAAAAAAGAAATTTAGAGAAAAAGCAAAAAAGACACATCCGGATAAAACAAAAGAAGATTCTGAAAAAGAAATGGCAGAACTAAACAAAGCATACGAAGTATTGTCAGACGAGGAACTCAGAAAAAAATATGACAACTATTTCAAAGTGGATTAAACAGATTCTAGTTTAACAATTATCAAACTCATCTCAATTGAGTTTGGAGTCTGTACGCTGTTTGTGAGATTAGTTGAAATTTCAACATCTAATGGTTTTCCATCAGACTCGATTTGAGTAGAAATTTTGATTTCACCAAATTCAGTATTAGGTCCCAGCATTTTCTTAGTTAGTAGAGGAACAACAGACAAGTCCTCTACAACACACCTCATTTTATATGCAAATTTATCAGAAAAATATACTCCACCACGGGTGGTTGGTTCATTTACAGGAATTGGGGAATTGGTGATCGAAGTGCTTGAGATTGGATATCTTTTATCATTTACAAATAAAGTGAATTTGGGAGAATTTTTTTCATTATAATCCATTAATTTTTCCAGTAATTTCTTGTTAAACGA
>JABDOO010000099.1 GCA_013043295.1 Candidatus Nitrosopumilus sp. | reverse complement strand
GTATACTTGAAGATGCAATAATTCCTGCAGGTTCATCATATGCACCATTTAAAATTGAAACCACTGGTTCTGTAGGTAATGCTGTAATTACTGCAAGCGCAAAGGGTGTAAATGGAACATCTTTCTATATTGGAACTGCTTCTTCTCAATCTCAATTAAAAATATTCACAGGTGGGTTAGATTCTGAAATCCCTGTTGATGAGCCAATAGAATTTAAATTATTCATAGATGATGAAAATGCAGATTCAGTTTCTGGTGCTTCAATTAAAATTAGTGCAAATTCTGAAGATGCCCTAATTACCCCCAACGTTGTTAGAACTGGTTCTGATGGCAGTGCAATTGTTAGTTTAACTGCATTTAAAGGCCCCGATATTTCATTTGAAATAATTGCAACAGCTGAAGGATATGCTGAAGGAAAGGACTCATTTACCGTTAATGTAGATGCACCTGAACCTGTATTTGATTCCATAGATCTAGACTTGCCTGAATGGATAATTTACATAGTAATTGGTGGAATTCTAATGGTTGGAGTTGTAGTCTTTATGTTTTTGAAAAAATCAAAAACAAATCTAGAAGAAGAATGGGAAGAAGAGGATGAGCTTTAATTTTTCTGGCGTCTCTTTTTGTCTCTGCAAATTCCACAAAGATAATTTTTTTTAAAATGTTCTAATTCTGTCTTAAATTCTCTAGTTTGAGAATATTTTTCTCCTGATATTATTCTGCCTGGAACTGATTTATTACAATCAGTGCAGAAAATGGGTACGTTGAATTTTACTCTTTTTTCATCTTTTTCAATTTTACCTAGTATCATGTATGCCTCTTCTTTATTTTCAATATATAATCGTCAATTTCTTGAATCTCATGAATATTATAATGAAAACATGTCAAAATAATTCATGATTTCTGTCTGGTTTAGAGTAATTCGAGTTAGATTCCTTTTATCTTCTGTAATTGCAGTGTCAGTTGGGTTGTCGCTGAATTGGTGGCAAAATTCCTCATTAGGAATATTTGAAGCTGTATTGACATTTGCAGGAGTTATGGCACTTCATGCAAGTGTAGATTTGCTAAATGATTATTGGGACTTTAAACGAGGAATTGACACTAAAACAACTCGAACAAAAATGAGCGGTGGTACTGGTGTGTTACCTGAGGGATTACTAAAACCCTCTACTGTGTATCGAGCAGGAGTTGCTTTTTTAATAATTGGAACTGTCATTGGTGGATATTTTGTAATAACTGATGGAATAATTATTGCAATAATCTTGGGTTTTGCTATTTTGTCTATCTATTTTTATTCTACAAAAATTGTGGATTCTGGATTAGGTGAATTTTTTGTAGCAGTAAAAGGTGCAATGATTGTAATTGGTACATACTTTATTCAATCTGGTCAGATAACCATTGAATCAATTTTTGCAGGAATTGTTGTAGGTTCCCTGTCCTCGCTAGTTTTGTTTATTGCATCTTTTCCTGATCATGATGCAGATAAAGCAAAAGGCAGAAAAACCTTAGTCATTGTAGTTGGCAAACAAAAGGCAGCTAAACTATTTTGGATCTTTCCATTGATATCTTATTTGGCAATAATTGTAGGTGTTGTTGTAAATCTTTTCCCAATGCTATCTCTGATTAGTTTGTTGAGCATACCATTAATGATAAAATCTGGTCTTGGATTGCAGAAAAATTTTGATTCTGTAACTGATCTTGTACCGTTTATGTCTTCAACTTTGATGTTTGGAAGAATTACTGGTGCCTTGTTTGTACTGGGATTTTTAATTGGGCTGTAACACTTTAACATAAATTTAGTGAGGATTAAAGTAGAATATGATCTCAGGATATGCTACTTCTCAAGGAACTGAAAAATTTGCCCAAAAATCAGGCGTGAATCAGTCAAATTTTAAGATTTTTCAAAATTTGCACCTTTCTAACGTGGGAATTGGAACCTATCTGGGTGACCCTGATTCTAAAACAGATGAATTAGTAACCAATGCTGTCAAACAATCAATTCAATCAGGAGTAAATGTTATTGATACTGCAATAAACTATCGATCTCAAAAAGCAGAACGTTCTGTTGGTAAAGCAATTTCAGAATTAATCAATGATGAAAAAATTACTCGAGATCAAATTTTTGTTAGTTCTAAAAATGGTTATGTCACAAATGACGCGGATGTACAGTTGGGTTTTTGGGAGTATGTAAAAGAAGAGTATTCTCAAAAAGGTGTAATTCAAGAAGGTGATGTTACATCAGGTTATCATTGTATGACTACTACTTATCTGTCAGACCAACTGGATAGAAGTTTAAAAAATCTAGGACTTGAATGTCTAGATTTAATGTATCTGCACAATGCTGTTGAGGGACAAATTAAAGATGTATCAAAAGAACAATTCCTAGAGAATTTAAAATCTGTCTTTAAATTATATGAACAAAAACGTAATGAAGGAAAAATCAAATTTTATGGGATGGCTACTTGGGAATGTTTTCGAGTGTCACCTGATAACCCTCAATATCTATCACTAGAAGAGACAGTTTCTATGGCAAAAGAAATTGCCGGTGATGATCATGGATTTCGATTTGTCCAATTACCATTTAACATGCATTATGATCAAGCGCTTCTTGGAAAAAATCAATTACTTGATTCCAAAAATGTCTCTATTCTAGAAGCAGCTACAAAATTAGGAATTGGTGTTTTTACAAGTGTACCATTCATGCAAGGTAGGTTGTTGACTCCTGGAACAATGCCGGAGTTCAATGATTTGAAACCTTCTTTACGTGCTTTACAATTTATTCGGTCTTCTCCTGGGGTCTTGGCTCCTCTTGTTGGTCAAAAATCTCAAGAACATGTTTCTGAGAATCTTGAAATTATGAAAATCCCTCCCATAGTTGAAGAAGACTTTATTGCTTTGGTCAAAAAATTGACTTCATAATTTTTCAGTCTCAAAGCATTGTAAAAATATTAAAAGAGTGATTAATTCTGTCTAATAGTTTGTCAGCAAAAATATATGATTATACAAAAATTTGTAGTTCTGTATTGGACATTGATCCAAAAATACGATTTGCAGGTGTTATCAATGAACGTGGACGTTTAGTTGCTGGTGGAATGAAGCCAAACGTTGAACCTCTAGAAAGTGAAAAGGATGATGAAATGATTTTCATGGAGCTTGCCTTACGTGTTAAAATGAGAAAAGAGTTTGATAAGCAACTTGGTCCTGTAAATTTTGCAATGGCATCTAGAGAACGTGCTCTTGCTATTAGTGTGATAATTAATGAAGATATTTTGTATGTGGTCTCTGAGCCTGATAGTGACTATGGGGTTTTACCCAAAAAAATTATTGAAATAATTCATTCCTAATTGTACATGTTTCCAATTTTGGGACTTTGTGATCTTCTTAATTAATAATGAAATTTTAGATCGCATATATGACTTGTATTGCAAAATCTGATTCTGATTTTTTGGCAATGTATGAATTAACAAAAGAAATTGGCTCAATTGTACAAAAATCATTTAATCAAGGACAAAAAGATTTGTCTCCATCTGATATTGAGCATATTTTAAAAATTACTTCTGATGTAACATTAAAAATAAAATCTCCAACTAGGGAATTGACAGTATGAACTATTGTCATGAACACCATGTTCCGATGTATAGAATTACATACAATCCCACAAAAATTGATGGTAAATTGAGTGAATGGCTTGTCTGTGAGGAATGTTTTGGAAAACAAGAATTTTTTGGAGTATCACAAGAGATAGAATCTATCATTCCGTTATCTTTTACTAAAATGAGACATGACATTGCTCATTTGTCGTTTATGACTAGAACAATGACAACTAAACTAAAGCATGTCCTAATAGTACAATAATTTAATATTTTTTCAGCTTAAACTATAAATTGAATTTAAGAGTAAAAATTTTGTGCCAGTAGATCCTGTATGCGGAATTGAATTAGATGAAGATTTAGCATTACTTCATGATCATGATGGAAAAAAATTCTATTTTTGCTGCAATGGTTGTAGGCGTATTTTTATCAAAAAACCACGAAAATATAAAAATAATATTTAGATAGGAAAAGCTCCACACATTCTACAAAATTTAGACTCTTCTACACTATGTTTGCAGTATGGGCAAATTTTTTCTGATTTTGAATCAACTGGAGAACCATACAATTTTTTAAAAATTTCATAGTAGTGCATTGATTCCCTACTTCTAATAACAACTCCATCCGATTTCTCAACTGTTAATTTTTTCTCAACGAATTGCTCTTCTCCAATAATTGAATTAAATAGATAAGTCAATCCTTCTGTCCCAGAACCTTCTTGCATTGGAGATTTTTCTCTCCATGCAATTTGATGTGGAATTTTATTTTCAAATGCTTTACGCAAAATCCATTTTCCATATCTTTTTCCATCCTTTTCATTGACTTTGAGATTTACTGGAATTTCCTTAGATAATTTGATAACTTTTTTGTTTAAAAATGGGGATTCAACTGCAATTCCTAGATCTTCTCCTATTTTTTGGGTGGGAAAATGCATCACAGAACAAATTCTTTTGATTTCTTTTTCTAACTCTGACTCTGATTTATTTAAGAGAAAATTATATCCTGCAAACAGCTCATCAGCCCCGTCTCCAGTAATGATTGCTTTTTCACCATTATCCTTTGCCCATTTTATTGCCAAATACATTACTACGTTGTTGCGAATTTCTATAT
>JABDOO010000078.1 GCA_013043295.1 Candidatus Nitrosopumilus sp. | reverse complement strand
TAAATAAAATTAAAAAAAATGTTGGATTTTATGATTACAAACACAACATCATCAAGTAGTTTAGGAATACAGAGGACCGGATATTTCTTCAAATAATCAAATTTACTAAATACCCAAAGTCTATCTTTAGAAATACCAGAATATACGAAAAACTGGAAAATTGTTTCTTTAAATAAGAAAATCAAAAAAGAGTTCTAGTGGGCCTTAGAGATATTGAACTAAAAGAAGAATACCGTTCTGACAGAAACGATATAGTTGCAGAATTTTTCTTTCCTTGTCTGAGTAACTGTATAGAATATGATAGATGTGTGGATTTTTTATCAGTTGAAACTTTGGCGACAATATCTATGGCAATTGAGAATTTCTCTGCAGGTAATGCCAAATTAAGAATGATTACTGGACACAGGTTTAGAACTAGTGACCTTAATTTACTGACAAAACTATTTTCAGAGAAATTTACAAAGTCATTTGAAGGAAAACTAATCATAGATTCAAAGATTCAAAAACTTCAAGATATTGTAGATAATGGTCAAATCGAACTAAAAATTGCAATTCCCCATTCAGAGCAAGTTGCAGATTCATTCTCTGAAAGAATTGGAATTTTCAGAGATGAGCAGGATCAGGCAGTCGCATTTACAGGAACTTCAAGAGAATCATTTTCTACACAAACACGCGATTTTGAGTCTGTAGATGTTTTTACATCATGGAATGATAAATCAAGAGTAGAAAGGAAAATGAAAGATTTTGAGGATTTATGGGAGAACAAAACAAAATACGTCGAAGTGTATGATTTTATGGCAGCAGAAAGAAACAGTCTTTTAAAATTCTCATCAAATTGGATTTTACAAGACTAGAGCTGAAAAGATTCCTCTAATCTAGATTTGTTTTCATAAAAATTCATTCGATTAATTTTATAATAAATTACTTCACCCCGACGTTCTATAACTGCTATAATGGGTTCTTTTCCCATCTGTGTAATTTCTTCAACCTTTTTCTGAAGATTTCCCATTTTCTCTTGTTGGCCTTCATTAAGACCAAAGATGAGAAATTTTGCACCTTTTTCTCCATAGTGTCCTCTCTCATATACTCTAAAATCAGATCCAAAACCAAAACCATCCTTAACGACATATCCCCTATTTCTCAAATCACGATAAATCAAAAACTTGGTTAGTATTTCTGAATCAGTTTTTTGACATATGCTCATGAAAGAATCAAAATCGATTTCCTTCTTACTTTTCTTGAGAATTAATCTTTTTGTGTATAAGAGATAAAGGGATTCAAAGGATTTTAAAAATAATTTTTCTTTTTCAATTTCTCCAAACCCCTTCAAATCAAGTTCATGCATCATATTCTTATCAGTAATGCATGTTTGATCTGAAATTAATTCTCCATTAACTATCGGAGTCTCATCCATTATGAAGAGGAAATCAAAGGATTTCCATATAAGCATTGGACAATACGAAGGGTGTTCTGCTAACCGTTAAAATATGGGCATTCTGGCTTGAGAATATCATGCATGGTGCCAATTATAGAGATGGAAAAGGCCAAGTCTTTACCAGAAAAGAGTACATCAAAGGTAAACCACAAATCAAAATTGCAAAATTTCAAGGTGGTAAAAGAGGCACATACCAGTATTGTGTTCAATTACTGCTAAATGAGAAAATCCAAATTAGGCACATGGCTATCGAGTCCACCAGATTGGCTGCAAACAAAACATTAGAAAAGACAACTGGTGAAACAGGTTATTATTCACGACTTAGAATTTACCCACATAATCTTCTTAGAGAAAATAAACAGATTGCAACAGCAGGTGCAGACAGAGTTTCTGAAGGAATGCGAAGATCATGGGGTAAGGCAGTTAGTTTAGGAGCTAGAGTAAAGCAAGGACAATGTATTATGGAGCTATATGTTAATGGCGATGCACACTTGGAAGCAGCTAAAAAAGCACTTCATGGCTCTTGTGTAAAATTACCAGGAACTCCACAAATCAAAGTGGTAGAATGGAACAAACTATCACCATAAACCATCTAAATCAGATTTTTTACTTTTAACAAATTCTAAAAATTCTTCAAATTCTTGTTTTGTAGGTTCTCTATCTAGAATTCGTTTTGTTTGATAATAAAATGCATTATAGATTCTACCTACAACAATACCCAATGCAAAAGATTGTGAATTATCAATCTTTGAAAGTAATTCTATTAGTTGTTTGATTTCATCTTTGTTTGAAATAGAATCTTGAATTTTTTGCTCCATTTTCTTTAGTAAAGTTTCATCCATGATACTTGTTGTTTGAAATAGTTAAAAACAGTTTAATATCCAAATTCAGCCTTGAGGGTTGTTGCAGTTATAGTACAGTCTGGTTAGTACTCGTGCTTGCCAAGTACGTGACCCGGGTTCAAATCCCGGTAACTGCACCATTTACTTTAATTCTTTGGAATCAGTGCATCTTTAATTATTTCAAGTGCATCTTGAGCTTTTTCAGGACGAGGTAATTGAATCATGAACACATTATCTTTGCCATAATTTGATTTTGGTGAAGATAATGCAAGCATTGAGGTTTTTGCAAGTGCATCAAAAAATGCAAGATGTGTTTTTGCATTAACCATAAATTTTTCTACAAAATTGCCTTTCGAAAATACCAAAACCACCTCAACAAAAGCATTACCTAATCCATCTTGTAAAATATTCAAATCAGTGTTGATTGACAAAGATTGCCCAGCAACTTTAGACATAATCTCATCATATTTTGTCGCATCAAGTTCAATACATGGAGTCTCTTTTCCATCAAAATCAAAAGTAGTAATTCCAGGATGAACTTGCTCCAAAAATCTTTTTAGTTCTTCAGACATCTTTCTCATTTAATTTTGAAATTACTTTGTCGCCAGT
>JABDOO010000055.1 GCA_013043295.1 Candidatus Nitrosopumilus sp. | reverse complement strand
TCGTGGTTCCAATGTTTCTGGCAAAAGATGGTACTAGAATTTCAAGTACTAGAATCAAAAATTCAGAAATTGATATTGATGGAAACTTGCTATCAATTGACAAGTAGCTTGTCTAACTTTGAGTTATTGGAATAAAACAAAATTTCTTGATTGAGCCTCATGGCAATCATTAATCACATGATGAAAAAAATTGATACTGATGTTGCAAATCTAAAGCAGGGCTTACATCCTCAAAATCTTTCATACTGGTATGATAAAATAATCAAGGAAACAATCGAAATGGCTCCTCCATGGCTTCAGGATAAAATCAAAGTACATCAAGA
Source organism: Candidatus Nitrosopumilus sp. (assembly GCA_013043295.1). Taxonomy (GTDB): domain Archaea; phylum Thermoproteota; class Nitrososphaeria; order Nitrososphaerales; family Nitrosopumilaceae; genus Nitrosopumilus. The sequence goes on along the minus strand of JABDOO010000055.1, from coordinate 5,768 downwards.
TCCTGTTCTTCCAATGAAATTTAATCTAGATATTTCTAAACGGGCTGTTAGATATTTTATGATTGTAGTTGATAATAATATAGATGAAATGCCCTACTCCACAAAACTCTATTTTCTAAAAGTGCAAGAAATAATGTCCACTGAAATGGATAAATCCCTGGTTTAATGCTATAATTTCTTTCTAGGCACAAATTAAAGCTCTAAGTATCTATAACCAATTGATCCCAAATTCTCTATAAATGGAACTTTACAAATCAAAATATTCTGATGGAAAAACAGATGGTCGAAATTCAAGACGTGATAATAAGTCCTCTCGTTCATTTAGAAATTCCAGAGATGACAGACGTTCAAGAAATGATAGTAGAGATGAATCCACCACTGTAACTTGTTCTGATTGTGGTACTGAATGTACAGTTCCATTTGTTCCAAGAACTAGCAAACCTGTTTACTGTAGTGATTGTTTCAGACAAAACAAACCACAGGATTCAGGAAATGACAGATATTCCAGAGATGACAGAGGTTCAAGATATTCCAGAGATGACAGAGAACCTCGTTCTTCATCTAGACGTGAATCTAGTAGAGATAATTCTAGATCTAGAAAACCACGAAATGATAAATTTTTGAGAAAACAAGAGAGTTTTTTTTCAGGTGGTTCAGACAAATTTTTTGAAACTATAAAGGAAAAATTATATGAAATTTTAGGTGGGAAAACTTGTTCAAATTGTGGTTTTAATGATGAAAGAGCATTAGGAATTAGTCCAATTTCTGAAAATGTTACTTCTGATAATTCTGGACGTGGTGGAGATGCAGCCTCTTGGGGAAAATATATCTCAGCACCAGATCTTGCTAGAGAAGAATTAAAGGTATTTTGCTTAAATTGTAATCAAATTAGGGAACCTATACAAAAACGATCAGAAAACAGATCAAAACCTAAATCAAAAAAGAGTAAATATTTTCCTAGATAGATGTTAGAACCATTAATGAGAATTTATTAACACTTTAATTATAATTATTTTAAAATTAATACATGAATAGTGATTTCAAGGCCTTAGGGATTTCCCTAATTATTGTTGTTGGAATTGTAATTGGATATACCGTATTAGGTCTATAGATTTATTCTTTGACTATTTCTACAACATGTTCAATAATTCTAGTTGAAATTAATGTATGTTCTTTATCCAAAACTGATTGAATAAAATCTGCAAAATTTTCTACATTCTCTTCATCTTTGAGTAAAACACTATGTGCTGATTTGTCTTTTAATGATATCACTAATTCATTATTTACAACATTTAGAATTCCTGTAATGTATGTCTCTTTTCCATCTTTGATGAAAATAAGGCTAGCTAATTTTTGAGCCTCGTATTTATCATCACAAATTATTTCTATTTTCATTTATTCTCAAACAAAAATTTGTCTATCTGGTTTTTGGCTTTTTCCCTATTTTCTTGATGTATTGCAAGAAATGCATTTATCTTCTCAATCAAAATTGCTTTTAGCTCACCTGAAAGTAACTTTCCAGATTTATAATCTTCATAAATTGTCTTTAATTTTTCATCATCTGGCTCAAAAAATATTCTAAGATACTGGAATGAAACATCAATATCTGGATTTCCACCTAGTTTTCTATGCTGCTCAATATCTGGTTGTCCTCCTGAAAATGCATATTTGTTAATCTTCTTTTTTACCATTTCTGGAGAATCTGTTGTGTAAACTGTACCCTTATCATCCGATGCTGACATTTTTCCACCTGGACCTTCTAAAGCTGGAATCATTATGTTGTGAATTAACGCTGGTTTTTGTTTTCCAATTTTTTGTGCTATATCACGTGTCAATCTAAAATGAGGATCTTGATCAACCCCTAATGGAATTAAGACTGGTTTGTCTTCAATAAAACAGGGCGCTGATTGTAATGATGTATAAAAAATCATTCCAATATTTGTCTCATTTGTAAATCCAAATGTCGCTTTTGTGTTAGAAAAATTAATTTTCTTTGCAACTTGAGCTGCAATGGGATATAATGTTTGAATATTTTTTGTGTTAATGATAATTTTTGTTTTTTCTGGTTTAAAACCTAAAGCGATAAAATCTAATGCATTCTCATACGCAAATTTTCTTGTTTCTTCCAAAGTAAGATTTGGTTTTGAGAAAAATTTTTCATCATCTGTAAGCTGAAAATACATGTTAACATCAAATTTTTCTTGTAACCATTTAGCAAACATCCATGGTACCAAATGTCCAATATGGGTATGTCCAGATGGGCCTCTTCCTGTATAAAGAAAGAATTTGTTATCTTTTTCATACTCATCAAGAATTCTACCCATTTCTCTATGAGAGAAGAAAATTCCTCGTCTTAGCATAAAATGGTCTTCGCCTGTAATCCTCTTAATTCTCTCTAGTAGTTCTGTTGTAATCTTTTCAGTACCAAATTGCTTGACTAGTTTATCATAGTCAATATCGCCTTCAACATGCCAAGGAGTTACAATAAAGTCATCAGCTGACATTCATCTTGACTTAGGTTAAGGTTTAAAAAGTCTTTTTCAGATTCTTTGCTGTTGTCGCAAGTTTTTCACGAAATTGAAAAAAAAATTATCACCTCGCTTAGGGATAACCCGAAACAATCTCCTGAAACGCTAGAAAAATCTACACAACTTTCCCCAGATCAAATTAGAAGAGGTATTGAATGGCTAAGATTAAAAGATCTAGCAGTAGTTACTGAATCAAAATCAAGTAATATCAGTTTAGGCAAAAATGGGATTGAATCTTTTCAAAAAGGCTTACCTGAAAGAAGATTATTAGATTTACTTAAGAGTGGTCCAAAAAAATTATCTGATTTACAAAAAGAATTAGGATTTGTTTTTGGACCTTCAATGGGTTTAGCAAGAAAAAATAATTGGGTTGAAGCATCATCAGATCAAATCTCTATCAAAAATCCTCCTTCAATATTGCCCGGCGAAAAAACTCTCAAACTTATTGGTGAAAACAAATTATCAAAAGATAAAGCTGACCTTGATGATTTGACTGCACTATTAAAAAGACCTGATTTTATTATTGAGGATATTACAAAATCTAAAGAGATTAGTCTATCTGATTCTGCAAAATCAATCACACTTTCTGATTCTAGTGGGGGAATTGATGTTGAAGCAAAGGTTCCAGAAGTTTTTGTTGCAAGAACTCACCCTCTAAAAGATACTATAGATGAAATTCGTGAAATCTTTGTTACACTGGGTTTTTCCGAAATTCTTGGAAACATGACTCAATCAAGTTTTTGGAATTTTGATGCATTGTTTACGCCACAAGATCATCCTGCAAGAGAACTACAAGATACATTCTACCTAGAAAAAATAAATGCAAAAAAAATTGCAACACCAGAACAAATCAAAAAAGTTTCTCAATCACACAAAAAAAATTGGCGATATCAATGGGATATTAATGAAGCAAGAAAAATGGTTCTAAGAACTCATACAACTTGTGTTACAATCAAGCATTTGGCTGAAACTAAACCAGATGAGGCACGAATTTTCTCTCTAGGACGTGTATTTCGTAACGAGAAGGTCAGCTACAAACACCTTGTAGAATTTAATCAAATAGAAGGAGTGGTTGTTGGAAAAGATGCATCTTTACGAAATCTAATGGGAATACAAAGAGAGTTTTACAAAAGAATTGGAATTACTAAAATAAAATTTTGGCCAACATTTTTCCCATACACCGAACCATCTCTTCAAACAATGGTGTACAATGAAAAGTTGGGAAAATGGATTGAATTATTTGGAATGGGAATTTTTAGACCTGAAGTAACTAAGCCATTAGGAATCGATAAACCTGTTTTAGCTTGGGGTGGTGGTATTGAAAGAATTGCTATGCTAAAATATGATCTAGATGATGTTAGAGAGTTTTACAATAACCATCTAGGTTGGTTGAGGAGTACGACAAAATGCCAGTAGTTGAACTATCTTATTCACGACTTCAAAAATTAGTCGGCAAAGCTACAAAAAAACAAATTGCAGAGTCTTTACCCTTTTTGGGATTAGATATAGAATCTGAAAACAAAGATCTAGTCAGAATTGAATACAGTCCAAATAGACCAGACTATTCAACTGATTTTGGAATTGCACTTGGTTTACAAGGATTACTTGGAATTAAAACTGGAATAGTAAAACTGAATGTGAAAAAATCTAACAAATATCCAATTAGTGTAAAATCCACTGTATCTAAAATTAGACCTTTTGTTACTGGCATTGTTGCAAAAAATGGAAAAATTGATGATAAAACAATCAAACAGTTAATGACAATGCAAGAAGATCTTCATTTTGGAATTGGAAGAAAACGAAAAAAATCTTCAATTGGTATTCATGATTTGGATAAAATTTCATTTCCTTTGATTTACACAACTACTAGTAGAAATCATAAATTCATTCCATTAAATTCGGAAAAGGAGATTACTATCTCTGAAATTCTTTCAAATACTGATGTTGGAAAAGATTATGGGTTCTTACTTGGTCAGTCATCTCAGGTTCCTCTAATTTTAGATAAAAACCAAAAGACAGTATCATTTCCCCCAATAATTAATGCTGCAGTCACAACTGTTACTACAAAAACGAAGAATCTCTTTGTAGAGGTAACTGGAATCAACAAAGAAGATACTGAGGATATGCTTTCAGTAGTTGCAACTATTTTACAAAACGCAGGTTTTTCTTTGGAATCTGTAAAAATATCTGGAGCAAAAAACTCTACCCCTAAACTTGAACAAAAGAAAATCATAGTTAGTTCTTCATTGATTAATCAGATACTTGGCTTAAACTTGACAACTTCAAAAATTATTTCATCTTTGAAAAAATCTCGATTAGATGCCTCATCAAAAGGAACAAACATTGTTTGCACCATTCCTCCATATCGCTTTGATATCTTTGGTCCAATGGATTTAGTTGAAGAAGTAGCTTTGGGTTATGGTATTCAAAATCTTGAACCAACAATTTCTCCATCTCAAACTATAGGACAAATAAATCCAATATCGATTCAGCTAAAATCATTGGATCAAACTATGATTGGACTAGGATTTCTAGAATCACTGAATTCTAGTCTAACTAGTCAACGAGTTCTATATGACATGACAAATAGGGATTCTTCAAAAATTATTTCAGTCCTTGATTCAAAAAGTAAAGAACATACTATTCTTAGAGATTCTATACTTCCAGGATTGTTAGAAAATCTTTCTCGAAATATTCATGAAGCTTATCCTCAAAAAATGTTTGAAACTGGAACTGTTTTTACTCTTGAGAATCCAATATCTGAAAAAATTAATTTTTCAGGAATTAGTGCTCATAAAGATGCTAACTTTACTGAAATAAAATCTACATTACAATCTGCATTAAAAATTGGATTTGGAATAAACATTGAAACAAAAACTATCAGCAATCCTACTTTTGAAGATGGCCATTGTGCATCAGTAATTCTAGATAAGATTCCAATTGGAATAATTGGAAAAATTGATTCAAAAATTATTGAAAATTATAAAATTCGTGTACCCGTAGTAGGATTTGAAATATCACTATCTGATTCAATCCTCAAAAATCAAAAATAATTCATTCAATCCAATTTTTCTATTAATTATTCTTCAATGGTTTTTAGTAGGAGTAGTTCCATGATTAATCGCCCAAGAGCAGGCATGCAGACGGATTAGGATGAGTCGATCGTAATGATACCAGTGATTTCTAATTCACCCAGGTGTGCTACATTATGGGCAACCCCGGTTTCAGAACGCGAGGAGG
>JABDOO010000129.1 GCA_013043295.1 Candidatus Nitrosopumilus sp. | reverse complement strand
TCTATCATATCTTATGAATTCTATGGGTGTGGATGAGGCAATCAAAAAGCTAGAGGTATCAAATGAGGGTCTTCGAGTAATTTTAGATAATCTAGATGAGCAGCTAGCAGACATTCGCTCTGATCCTAGACTGGAAGGACTGGTAGATGACTTGGAAAATCTGTTCTTTGCATACCTGAAAACCTGGATTAAAAGCAATACCGAAGTCCTGGAAATTTTAAAGAAAGAAAAACAATAATTCTGTCTGCCTTTAGAGTACAGTTGAGAATCTATGAATTTTATAACAAAAAAAGTCTTGGAGATGCAATACAAAAAACTTGAAGACTCTAAAAATAGATTGAATATGCATTTGGAGAAAAGAGAGTCTTTGAAAAATTCTGACTCTAAGGAACTAGAAAAAATAGAAAAGTATATCGTAATTTGGAAAAAAAATATTTTAAAAATAGAAAAAGAGATCAAAAAGATAGAAGATAGGGAAAACCCTTGAATCACTTTTTGTAACTATGCCATTGTATGAAAAATATCTATTTTTTGGCCTTTTGAGGTTTAGAGTGTGCCTTTACCATATGTCTCATGGTTCTCTCAGGGTCGGTAAACTCCATTTTACATATTCTGCAAATTAGAGTAGGCTCTGCTGTTTTCTTTTTGAATAGGTTCATCCCATTGCGCGGATCTGTAAATATATGAACTTTTCATTGTATTGATTTTGATTAAATTAGAGATTCCTAATTACAATCTATACAATATAGATTTCCTCTAAAACTAATTTCCAGATTTTATGTATGGATACTAATCCTTAGATTCTAAACTCTTTTGAGAATATACAATTTCTTTAGATTCTAATTTTTAATATGGCAGCATTGTTTGTAGAATGAATTGGACAAGGAAAGATTACGAGTAAAAAGTGGAAGAAGCAAAGGATGCAAGGACTGTATTACTCACAGATGTATTCCAAGCAGTTGTAGTTGTGATTGCCACAGATGAAATAATTAAATTCTTAATTCTTGAAAAACTATTCAATCAAGATTGCAGGCTTGAAAGGTCTTGCATGTCTTGCCTTTCCTTTTGGATCGTAAATATTCTCATCTGATTCTGAATACACATCTATCTCTACCCCAAACTCTTTTTGTCCAATACTGGATAATTCGGATGACAAGTACTCTTTCTCATCAAATGAATCTGATTCAAGCTTCATCTGTTTAATCTCTTCAGACTCTGAATGCAAATCCTTGATTACTTTTTGAATATAGTCTGGCATCTTTTTGGCCTCTGTAGTTTCTGGATCTGCAATTAATTCCTTCATCACAACTCCCATGTTGTTTTGCCCACCTACCATTATGCTCAATACTTTATGATACACTTTGGATTTCATAGAGTCTGAATTGACATAGATTACAATTTTCTTTGGAGTAATTTTTGTAACTTTGAGAATATTTGAAATATCATCTATGGTTGATTTTAGTAAATTCTCTGACTGGATTGCAGTAGCATCAATTTCCTCTTTGGAATGTGTAGGCCATTCTGATTTTGAAACTAGGTCTTCATTTCCAAGCTTTTCCCACATTTCCTCTGCTATGTGAGGTGCAAACGGAGACAACATTGCAACTCGTGCAGAATTAATTTTATACAAAATCCCTGCAACATCTTTTCGTTCTTTTGCTTCCACTCGTTTGTTATACCAGCTCAAGTCTGTCTCAAATGAGAACAAAATCTCATGCAGTCCTTCTCTTAATCTCATCTTTTCAAGGGACTCTGTGACCGTACCAATCATACTCTGTAATTTTGATAAAATCCATCTATCTTCTGCTTGCAACTCTGAAATTGAACCTTTTTTGAGCCTAGAGCACTCCTCCAATAAACCTGTAAGCTTGTTTTGAATTCCAAATACTGATTCCATGTTAAAATCAGCATCTTGTAGCAGCTCTGCTGATGATATGATAGCTAGTCTAATTGGGTCTGCGCCATGCTCTCTAATTGCAGTACGTAATGGAATGATATTTCCCATACTCTTACTCATTTTAGCACCATCCATCATGACACTACCATTAACTACAATTTCCTGTGGCCATAGTTTTTTCTCAAATATTGCAACATGATTTAGGACAAAAAATGACAAATGGTTCTGAACCAAATCTCTACCTGAATGCCTTGAATCAACTGGATAAAAGTAGGTAAATTCTTTCTTCATTGTTTCAATGATATCATCTGAAAGTTTTGATGTATCCGCAGCCAGCTTTACATCTCCTTTGTCCAATAGAATGTAATCAAATAGTTCTCGGGTTAAGTTCTCAGGAGTTACTGTTCCGTCATTTACAAATCGTGAAATGGTATAGTATGCCATGTAAATTACACTATCTGAAAGTGATTCTACTATCCAATCTTTGTCCCATGGAAGTTTAGTTCCCAATCCTTGTTGCCTTGCACAAGCTCGCTCATGCAACCATTCTATGACTTCTTTGAACTCTGTTCTAATATTACTTGGAAGAATATTCATCTCATCAAAACAATTGCGTGCAAGTTCCTTCCACTCTTCATCTCCATAATTGAGAAACCATTGATTGTTCAATACTTTAACAACACATTCTGCTCCACATCTACAATGCACTGGTGCATTCTCTAGAACTGGGAATTTCTCTAGTGTGTTATTTTCTTGTAACCATGCTCTAATTTTATCTCGACCAAACTGCACTTTTTCATTATCAAATTGATTACATTTTTCATTTAATTTTCCATCAGTAAACTCTTTGAGATACAACTCTTTTGTAGCCTCTTCTAATTTTTCATCTGATTGGTTTGACACTCCCAGTTTTTCACAAATCTCTTTTGCAGGATACTTGCCATATCCCTCTGTAGATATTATTGGAATAGGCTCGATTTTGGAGGCTAATTCGTGATTTTTGGCCTTCAAATCCATCAATGCCTGGTAGTCTTTTGGTGCATGTGCAGGTACTGACATCACTAATCCCGTCCCCATGCCTGGCTCTACAAAATCAGCAGGAAGCACTGGAATTTCTCTTCCATCATGATTAATGGCATTTTGTCCTATGATTTCACTACCTGGAATTTCTCCAATTACTGAAACTTGCTTTTCAAAGAATTCAATTTTGTGTGCACACTCTTCAGAAATTATCCATGTTTCATTATCAACTGTGACTTTTTTGTATATTGTATTTGGATTGACCCACAAGTTTGTAATTCCAAAGATTGTTTCAGGACGTAATGTTGTAACGGGGAAAATAAATTGACCAAGCTTGAATTTGATCAAAAAGTTTTTCTCATCAATTTTAGGTTCTACATCACCCATTGTATCATGCTGTGATACAGGATTCTGATCTTTGGGACACCATCCAACTGGATGACTTCCTTGAATAATTTTGCCATTCTCTTTGAGTGTTGTGATTTGCCATTCGATAAATTTTTGATAACCTGGAACTATGGTAGTGAATTCTCGTCTCCAATCAATGGAATAACCCATCTCTATCATTCCCGATTTAATCTCTTCATGAAAATAGTCTGCAATTTTAATTGGCTCTACAAATGTTTTAATGTCTTCTTCTGAAACTTTGTAAATATTTCTAAGACCATCAAGAATTTCTTTATCTTCTGACTCCACCCTTTTTGCCATTCCAAGAATTGGTGTTCCAGTATAATGGAATCCCATTGGAAACAAAACATTGTATCCTTGCATTCTATAAAATCTTGCGTGAACATCGGCTAATGTG
>JABDOO010000093.1 GCA_013043295.1 Candidatus Nitrosopumilus sp. | reverse complement strand
CCCATTGGAGTTATTACTGAAAAAGACATTGCAAGAAAAATTTACCAGTTGGGAACAACTCCAATCAAAACTGTTAAAGCAAAAGATTTCAAACAAAGAAAATTATTCACACTTACCAGCAAAAATTCAGTTGGAGAATGTGCAAGATTAATGAAAAAACATAGAATCAGTGTGGTAATAATACTAAAAGATGATCAAACATTAGAAGGAGTTGTTACAAAAACAGATCTTGCAACAGTTTTTCTTACTAAAGGAACAAATTCAATTTTAGTTTCACAAATAATGAAATCCAAAGTGATTACCGCCGAACCAAGTGATCCAATATTGCACATAGAAAGTCTGTTGATTAAATATAAAATTTCCAGAGTTATAATAAAACGAAATCAAAAGCCAATTGGAATTGTGACATTTAGAGATTTTGTGCCTGCAAAAATACCACAATGGATATCAGATTCAGCAGACCCAAAAGAAGTTCAAGATTATAAATACAAAAAAGGATTAGAGGAAATTCACTCAAACCAAATGAGCTATCTATTCCCATTTCATGCAACAGATATCATGTCATCAAATCCCATTACAGTTGAAGCAGATAAGGATGCTAAATTTGCAATTACACTCATGCTAAAATACAATATTAGTGGTTTGCCTGTTACTAAAAATAAAAGATTAGTAGGAATTATAACAAAATCAGATATTGTAAATGCTTTAGCAAATTAATTTATTTTACAATAAGTACTGAACACGAAGAGGATTGTGAAATCTTACTTGAAACACTTCCAAGAATCAATCTAGATACAGTTCCTAGCCCCTTATTTCCCACAATTATAAGATTACAGTTTTCTTTTTTTGCAACTTTTTCAATCTCATTTGAAATATTTCCTTCCTTTAAGATAGTTTTTGCATTAATTCCTTTTTTTGATAGTTTAATTTTTGCTTTGTTAAGTATGTTATTTCCAAATTTTTGTAATAGTTCCAAATACTCTTTACGGTCTAAGAGATTAACTGGAATTGATTTTTCTACAACATAAATCAAATAAAGTGTAGAACCAAAAGCACCAACAAATTCACATGCACGTTCTAATGCTTTCTCTGAATATTTGGAACCATCTAGTGGAACAAGAATATTTTGAAAATTATTTTTAGTCATTTAACCACTAGTACCGGTTTCTTAGATTTGTGTAAAACATAGTTAGAAACACTTCCTAAGAAAATTTCCTTTGCAGAACTTCGTCCTCTAGCTCCAATAACTACCATGTCAATTTTATTTTTTGAGTTATTAGCAAATCTTGCAATATCATATCCAGGATCGCCAGCGATAGCCTTTCCAGTAAGCATAATACCTTTTTTTGCTGCTCTTACTTTAGCTTCACTAAGTAATTTTTTGACTTCAGTCATTGAATTAAAATCCAAAAACCCAAGTGGGTGAATTGCATATATTCCAGGTACGGATTTTACTGCTAAAGCAGTAATGGTACCTTGAGATTGTCTAGCAATATGGATAGCCATATCTAATCCTCTAATGGAGTTTTTAGAACCATCAAGGGGAACAAGAAGTTTCTTAGTCTTAATAGCCATATTGTATATGAAGTAATTTCTAAGTTTAAAGTGTGTTGTAATTACCTAAAGTGATTTTCAGGAATGATAATTTAGGATTTATCTCAAATAATTGAAAGCATGTTTAACGGCATGAATAGTACTTTTGTAAATCAAGTTATGAGTAAAAGTGTGCTAACTTTAGACAAATCAATATCAATACAAGAAGCAGCAGAGCAAATGAAAAAATTACACATTGGATGCGTTATTGTTACAAAAGACAACAAACCCATAGGGATTATTACTGAAAGGGATTTTGTTACAAAGATAGCTGCTGAAGGTAGGCCACTATTTACCGAAATTATAGAAGTAATGTCATCCCCTTTAATTACAATTGATTCAGAAGAAACTATCTGGGAAGCATCAGAATTAATGAAAGAAAAGAGAATTCACAAACTTCCAGTTACAGAATGTGATGAAATAATTGGAATTGTTACAACATCAGACATTGTAAAAATTTCCAGTGTTGGATCAGACTCAGAGATGCGAAGGATTTGTGATCAAATTCTTTTGAGAATGAAAAACGAGTAAGTGAAAAAGATATTCACTTAAATTATTGAAATTAAGACCAGTAGCATTATGATGGCTGGAGATGCTGGGTCAGCAGTTCTTGAAACTAGAGATAGCGAACCAATAAAATCAGATAAAATTAAAACAAAATATGATGTGATAATAATAGGGGCAGGTCCCTCAGGATATACTGCAGGAATTTACTGTTCCAGGGCAGGATACGATACTTTAATTTTGTCAGGATTACTTCCGGGTGGACAACTAGTTAACACAACAGAGGTTGAAAACTATCCAGGATTTGAAAACGGCATCATGGGTCCAGACTTGATGATCGAGATGAGAAAACAATCACAGCGTATGGGTACAACAATTATTGATGATGTAGCAGTAGATGTTGATTTTAGACGCAAACCATTCAAAGTTTTAACAGCATCAGAAGAGTTTGAAGGGCGTGCAGTAATTATTGCAACAGGAGCAAATCCAAGAAAGTTAGGTATTGAAGGTGAAGAAGAATTTAGTGGAAAAGGAGTATCATATTGTGCAACATGTGATGGACCTTTCTTTAGAAATCAAGAAATCATAGTAGTTGGAGGAGGAGATTCAGCAATTGAAGAAGCAACGTTTCTTACCAAATTTGCAACTAATGTACATGTAATACACAGACGAGAAGAATTGCGTGCAAGTAAAATCATGCAAGAAAGAGCATTTAACAATGAAAAAATAAAATTTCATTTTGATTCTGCAGTTACAAAAATCACAGGTGACCAAAAAATTCAACAAGCAATTTTGAAAAATCTAAAAACTAATGAAGAAACACCACTTCCTGCAGGAGGATTGTTTGTAGCAATTGGACACGAACCAAATACTGCACTTTTCAAGGGTCAAATTGATTTGGATGATGAAGGGTATATTGTATTAAAAAATAAAACTCATACCAATTTGGAAGGCATTTTTGCTGCAGGAGATGTTCACGATAGAAGTTACAGGCAAGCAATCACTGCAGCAGGATATGGATGTATGGCAGCAATTGATGTTGACAAGTATCTTACTGAAAGTGCAGATAAGCAATAATGAAGAATGCTCAATGTAAGAAATGCCTGAATAAATTTAATCATAAAGACATCTATACAATTCAACAATTTCAATACAGAAAAGAGCCAACTTATCAATGGTCTGTAAATTATTTTGAGGAATTAGGAATTAGTGAATGGGATTCATTCTGTGAGACATGTATGTCATATTATTCTAAGGAATCAGAAAAAGAATGGAAATCAAAAATCTAAACTCTTTATTGTGAGGGAATAAATTGAAAAGAGTGACTCATGAGCCAGATAATTTAAAAAAATTAGCAAAGGAGCACAGCGATAAATTAGCGAAATTAGGAATGGAGTTAGGAGAAATTCAATTTAGTTATAAAATTGAGGAGAAAGTAACCAAAGAATATTGGAATCAAAGAATGGCAGATTTTAAAAAATACAACGAAAAAGGTTTAGAATATTATAATCAAGTTCATGCAATGATGAATTTGGTAAATAAAGAAGAAGGGCAATTATTTCTTCTTCGAGTAAGTAAATTCAGGCAATTAAGTTCTGAACTTCTAGAAACTATGGAAAAAATTAAGGATAATCCATCAATTATAGATTCAAAGGATAAACAGCAAAGCCTGTGGAGTAAAGAGATCAAAAATAAGATCACAGAACAAAGTAACAAATGTCTCAGACACGAAATGGATATGAACACATCATTTAGAGAATTTTATGAAAAACATTTGAAACAGATTTTAGAATAATTAGATTCAATATGCAAGTTCAGACATGTATTTAGCATCTTTTAGATAATTATCAAACTCATCTTCAGTCATCACATTCTGAGTAGCGTAAACACTTTTGAATTTTCGTCCATCATCAGCAAAAATTCCCACAACGCAAGCATCCCCTTCAATTGGGTATTTTTTCATGCATGCATATACTGCTGCAGAAGAGGGACTTATGAGAAGTTTATCTTTTGAATATACTTCTTTAACAACTGAAAATGCTTCATCGTTGTTTGCAGACACCCAATCATCAACAACACTTTCTCTTTTTAAAAATAAGTCAGGCTTTGCAGATTCTTCAAAATTTCTCCATCCTTGAATTAAATGGTTTTGTTGGGGTTGGCAACCAATAATTTTTACATTTGGATTTTTTTCCTTTAGAAATGCACCAATGCCAGTAATTGTTCCACCAGTACCAACACCTGTAAAGAAATGAGTGACCTTACCCTCAGTTTGTTTCCAAATTTCAGGTCCAGTTCCAACATAATGTCCCTTGAAATTGGCTTCATTGGCATACTGATTTGGAGAATAATATGTGTCAGGTCTAGAAGAAGCTATGGATGTTGCAAGTGCAATACTTTGATCTGTTCCGGCACCTACTTTGGGGCACAGGTCATCACTGGTTTCAAATACTTTAGCTCCCAATTTTCTAATAATATCTTTAGTTTCATTACTTGCTTTTTCTGGAATTACAATTTCTACTTTGTAACCCAATACATTTGCAATTCCAGTTAAGGCAATTCCTGTATTACCAGACGTTGGTTCAATGATTATGCTTTTTCCTTTTGTAAGTATTCCTTTTTCTTCACCATCTTTAATCATCCAATATGCAGCCCTATCCTTTACAGATCCAAATGGATTGTGTCCTTCTAATTTTGCAAAATATTCAACTTTATCATGGGAAAGAGAATTTAATTTTACAAGAGGAGTATTGCCTACACGATTCAAAATATCAGTATCAGTGACAGTAGTCATGATTTGAACTATTTCACCTTTTTAATTTTAAAAGTAATGGTTTCACCGTCTTTGGACATATCCAATAACTCATGACCATTTCTTGTAACCCATCTTGAAATATCATCTTCTGCAGCTGGATCATCAGCAGATACAATAATAATTTCTCCAACTTGCATTCTTTCAATTTCTATTTTTGTTCTAAACACAGGTTCAGGACAAAATAATCCAGTCGCATCTAATTTTTTTTCAGGGGATTCAGACATTAGTAATCAATTCCAAAAAGCGATTTGTTATATTAAAATCTATTTTAAATTGTCAAAATATACTGTATCAAATTAGCTTTAGCTATATCTAAAATAAATAATTGGGCACATATTGGAGGGTTATTTTTTTGATGGCCTTTTTTGAGGAAGATATTATTGACTCTACATTAGGTCATTTTTTAATCAAAATAAAAAATTCATACTATTTGAACAAAATATTAACAAAGTGAATCATTCAGATTTGATAAAGAGGGATAGTGTTTTTATTTAAAAGAAAAAAATGTTAATTATGTACAAAATCATTCTCGTTCCACATGCAGGAACCCCAGCTGGGGACACTGCATTAAAGCATGCAATTTATGCAGCCGATAGTTCATCTAAAATTATCATTTTACATATTGTAGAAGCAATACATACACCACCATCATTTGCGTTATCATCATCTGAACGAGAAGAATTACACAAAAGTATTGATGATGCTAATGAGGAAATTAGAAAAGACATGGAGAAAGCAATGGAGAAAGCTGCAGAACAATGCAAAGATAAAGGAATTCCAGTTGAAATCAAATCAGAGATCGGTGATGCGGCTGAGCATATTTTAGATTTTGTTGAAAATAATAATGTAGAACTTATTGTGATGTCTAAACGAAGAAAATTGAAAGGAATGAAAAAATTATTGTCACTTGGAAGTGTGTCAAGAAAGATTGTTGAAAATGTCACTTGCCCTGTGATTCTAATTGATTCTGAAAATAATTAAAGGAAATTTTAAATTTCATCTAAAAAGATCTTCATGCTCAGGACGAAGTAATTCATCAATAAAATGAGTCTCAGATTTATAAGAATAGTCACGAATTATTGCAATTGGACATTTCAAAGACTTGCCCATTACTAATTCAGATGCAGCAGATAATTCATCAGCTATTGCAATAGCAGTAACACGTAAAACTTTATCAAAAGAGTCAAGGGTTCCTTCATAATCCAAAATTGGATTCAATCCTGAAATACCAATTGCATGATTTGTTTGACCCATTCTAAAAGGTCTACCAAAAGTATCTGAAATAATAATTGCAACATTTTTACCAGATTGCTCTAAAATTTTATTTTTAATTTTTTGTGCAGACTCATCAGAATTTATCGGTAGTAAAGTTGCAAATCCTTTTTCGATATTACTTTCATCGATTCCAGCATTTGCACAAATAAATCCATTATGGGTTTCAACAATTAAAATTCCATTATTCATTCTAACAATTCTTTTTGATTCCGATAAAATCAATTCAGTGATTTTAGGATCTTTTTGATATTGAGAACTTATTCCTTCAGCCAATAAAGAGGGAGAAACCTTAGAGAGATCTATAAGACGCCCTTCTTGTTTTGAGATTATTTTTTGTGCTATTACTACTATATCGCCATCATTGAGTTTTCCTGATTTTAAAATAATATCAGATATATCGTCAGAGGGGTCAATCTCTTTTTCAACATGAATTGGAATAATTTGCAAGTACCATATCTGAAGAATCGAAGTAAAAAATTGTTTATGCAGTAGGGATAGTTTGTAATTCTAATTTGTAGTGTTTGTTAATAATATCCAAAATTTTGGAAAGGTCTTTTTCTTCAAGAGTAGTTGTTGCCAAATCTTTAACAATATCTTGAGCACGATAAGCAATTCCCAATCCGCAAATATCAAAGAGTTTCACATCATTTGCACCATCAACTACACATACAACATTTTCTCTTTTTTCACCCCATTCATCGATTTTTATTCTAGCAGATTTTGATTTGTCAGAATCAACGTTAATTTTTACACCATCTAATTTACCATCTTTGAAAATTAATTCATTAGAATAAACATAATCAAGATCTAATTCTTTTTGTAATCTATGCATCATTAGAGTGAACCCACCGGATACTGCCATTAGTTTCCATCCTGCAGATTTTAGTGCCTTACAAGCTTCTTTTGCACCAGTCATTATAGGTAAAGCATCAGAGACTTCCTGACATATTTTTTCATCTAGTCCTTTTAGTGCTGCAACTCTAGTTCTTAGGCCTTCTTCCCAATTTATTTTTCCTTGAATTCCTTGTTTTGTAATTTCCCAAATTTCATCTTGTTTGTTGAGTTTTTCTGCAAGAATAGGGAGATATTCTTCATCATACAAAACTCCCTCAACATCAAAAATTACTAACAATAGATATCTAATCTGGAAAAAAATTGCTAATTATATTAAAGTTGGGAGTAAAGTTTTCAGGATTAAACTTTTTAGCTTATAAATAATTCATCGATCATTGCTACGAATCTGAGTTTAGAATTTCAGGGTTATTTCTTAGCTTCTGATAATGTTCTTCATCTAGCAAATTTATCTCAAAATATTCTAAAGCATTTTGTAAACATTGTGACCAACTGGATGAATTATAAGTAAATTGAGTATCACATCTTTCTATTTCTGCGTTATACGCATTTACTATTTCATTCTGTTGAACTTGATTTGTAATTTGATCTTCAATGGATACTGCATCATGTAATGTGATATTCACTCCTAGAATCAAAACAAGCCCCCAGATTAAAGATACTAT
>JABDOO010000072.1 GCA_013043295.1 Candidatus Nitrosopumilus sp. | reverse complement strand
TTGAAATCTTTTCAAATTTTGAAAATTTTCAAAAATTAATCCCTCAGCATTTTCCATCTGTTAGGATTCGTTCTGTTCGTGGAGATGTGTCAGTAGTTGAGGAGCATTTGAACATTGGAAATTTAGAATTGTTAATTATGGCAAAGCATGTCTCAAAGCCTCCAATTTTGCATGAGGTTTTTGTAATTGGCGGTGATGCAAAGGGTAGTCACTTTAAAGAAGAATTTATTGAACTTGATGAAGGAACCAAAATTTTAGTTGATGTTGATTTAAAATTTAAAGGAAAAATGAAGTTGTCTGCAATGTTTGGAAAAAATAATTTTAAAGATGACTATGAAAAACTGCTAGATGATTTCATTAGACTTGCTGAAAACTAGTATGATTTTATTTTTTATCTTTTGAACTACCGTCTATTTCTTCTTTGAATTCTTTGAGATCTTTGTCTGCCTCAATCTTTCCCTTTTCAAATTCCCCTTTGGCTTTGCCAAATGTCTTTGCTAGCTCTGGTATCTTTTTTGCACCAAAAATCAATACACCGATAACGACTACTAATATGATGATCTCAGTACTTCCTAACATATTACCAAATATTCTCGATTTAAGATTTAAGTGTTCAACTTTTTGCGTTGCTTACGCTCAATGATTAGCATGCCTGCTGCATACAGTCCAATCATTGGACCTGCAACAAAAATCATCGTCACACCTGTTCCATCTGGTGTTATTATTGCACCAAAGATCACAATTATTATGATTGCATATCTGATATTTTTTCTCCAAAAGTCTGAATCAACCATTCCTGATGCCGATACTGCATACATTACAAGTGGTAGTTGAAACGAAAAACCAAATGCCAACAAAAATTGCAAAACAAATGTTACAAACTCCATTACGTTAAGAAAAGTAATCAATCCTGCACCTTCTCCATATCTATACAAAAATTCTAACATGTATGGGATGACAAAATTATATGAAAACACACACCCTGCAATAAACAAACCTAGTGCAGGTAATGAAATACTTCTGCTAACATTAATTTCATTTTCTTTTAATGCTGGTTTGATAAATCCAACTAGTTCTCTAATTATTACTGGCATTCCTGCAACTACTCCAACAAGTGCTGCGACATACATTTGAGCAAAGAATGCTTGTCCTGGTGCAGTTTGAATCAAATCTACATTTTCTGGAACCAGATTAATTCTCATGTGATTTGTTATTTGAGCTGCCATGTTATGTGTCGGTTCAAGGGTTGGGTAATACAATGTAATTTGGTTAATTTGAATTGGTTCAGCATGAAACATTATGAGAAATGCCGAAATTCCTCCAATCACTAGAACAATTCGAACTAATCGTTTTCGTAGCTCTTCAAGATGTTGGTTGATGCCTTCCAATTCGGACATCTGTTATCTTTGATTCTAAACTATATCAATTATGTGGGAATTGGTAATAATTTTGCTTCTGGCAGTCCTGCCTCTTTGAGTGCGTCTGCTGTAATTCCTTCAAATTCTAATGATATGATAGCTTTAGTGTTGAATTTTGTTTCCATCTCTTTTGCCAAATTTGCAATATCTGTAGCTGAGTAGATTTCTTTTGAATCTTTTAGGAAAATTCTATCTCCTTTTTCCATCTCTTTACCATTGTACTTGCTTTGCAAAAATTTTGTAATCTCTGGTAGTTCTTTTCTGTCAATATTATTATGAAAATAACAAATTCCTTTTACTGATTCATAGTCATATGCTGTTCCATTTCTATACATGAATACTCCGATAAAATGAGCTTCTTCTTCTGGCTCTCTGACACATTTAATCTCCCAGTTTAGCAAATTCTTTTCATCATATGAATAGCCGCCTAATTCGTCTGAAGTAATTTTCCAATATCGCATTCTACCTTTTGCCATTATGCAATATTGTCAATTGTGCTGATATAAATTCCATTTCTATGTGACTGGGTCGATTAGGCTTCTTTTAATACAATAATGACGTATTATGTCCATGGGATCTAGAATCACTGTTGTATTGGATTCAACAAATACTGAAAAACTTCGAAACATTCAGGCAAAGATGATCAAAACATCAACCAAATCTGTTAGTTTTTCTCATGTGTTGAATTTGGTGGTTTCAGAAGGACTGAAAAAATTCAAGCCATAATGCAATAACTGAAATATTTTACGGATTGCCCTATTTCTAATTAGTAACAAACTCAAAAATTAATTATCCGCAAGTATCTATCCCTTCTTTTACTAATTTTGAAAATATTATATTCGGAAGATAGATTAACCTCGTTTCTTTTTTTCAAATTATAGATGACAGTCTTTAATGTTCATGTTACCATTGAAAATAAACCTGGAATTAGTGATCCTGAAGGCGACACTATTCTTAATGATTTGGTGCTAAAAGGAACTCATAAAACAGTTTCAAAAATTAAAACCGCAAAAATGTTAAAATTTACAATTAAAGAAAAAGACAAGAAATCTGCCCAATCCAAGATTAAAGAGATTTGTGATGAACTGCGAATTTACAATCCCATGGTAAGTAAAGTAACTTACACTGTAATCTCAGAGTAACCTACTTTTTAGGCACAAATTTTTTCTTTTAGCAATAAAAACAACTTTATCTTTTAGTTGTATTTGCAAGATATGGGATTCAAAAAAGGCATTAACAAATGTGTAGAATGTGAAAAGAAGATGAAGGAAGATCCTAATGAAACTGGAATGTGTAGTAAATGCGGTTCAGCACAAACCCGTATTGAATCAACAATCTACAAAGAATTAATCGATGAAGGAAGTTTCCCATAAGTTTGTGTTATTTTCAGTTGGGTTGCGATCAAATAATTTCTATTTTGTAAAATTTCCCCAATTAGATTCAAATTAAATATCTCTGAATGCTGAAAGAATTGTGAAAGTTGGAGTTGTAGTTTTTCCTGGTAGTAACTGTGATCGCGACATGTTTCATGTTTTAACTGATGTATTTCATCTTGATGCACAATACTATTGGCATGAAAAAGGACTGCCAAAAAATATTGATGCAGTTATTCTTCCAGGCGGTTTCTCATATGGAGATAGGTTAAGAGCAGGTGTAATTGCAGCACACAGCCCCATTATCAAAGATGTTCAAAAAATGGCTGAAAAAGGAATTCCAATTTTAGGAGTGTGTAATGGATTTCAAATTCTTGTTGAATCTGGATTGCTTCCTGGGGTTTTACTCAAAAATGAATCTCTTAATTTTATGTGTGAATGGACAAATTTGATAGTTGAAAATAACAAAACTCCTTTCACAAATCAGTTCAAGCTAAATGAAAAAATTCCAATTCCCATTGCTAATGGAGAGGGTAGATATTATGTTGATAATGACACAATGAAAAAATTAAAGAAAAATAATCAAATTGTTTTTCGATACAGCGAGATTGTTAATGGTTCCTCAGATAGAATTGCAGGAGTATGCAATGAGGATGGCAATGTTGTTGGAATGATGCCTCATCCTGAAAGAGCAGTTGAATCTGAAATTAACCCTATTGATAACAAGCCATCATCTCTAATCTTTGAATCTCTTTTGACTAACATGGGTGCAACCAAATGAGTCTAGAGAAACAAGAATTATTAGATTTAAAATCTAAAATTGGCCGAGAGCCCACTTCTACGGAATTACAAATTGTGGCAGCAGAGTGGTCTGAGCATTGTTCATACAAATCCTCCAAGAAACATCTCAAAATGTTACCCATGACCGGGCCTCTTGTAATTAATGAAAAAGGATATGATTCTGGAGTTTTAGATGTAGGGGACGGTTATGTTGTTACTGCTCATATTGAAAGTCATAACCATCCTTCTGCAGTAGAGCCGTATGGCGGTGCCGCAACTGGAGTTGGAGGTGTGATTCGTGATATTTTATCAGCTGGAACTAGGCCTATTGCAATTTTTGATGGATTAAGATTTGGCAACATTGAAAATGATTTGCAAGCTCGATGGCTTTTTAAAAATGCCGTAACTGGTATTGCAGATTATGGAAATTGTTTAGGTATTCCAACTATTGGTGGTGAGGTTGAATTTGATGAATGCTATGAAAACTATGCACTAGTCGATGTTGCAGCATTGGGATTTGGCAAAAAAGATAATCTGATTAAAAATCACGCAAAGAAAGGAGATTTGGTTGTCTTGATGGGCGGTTCCACTGGACGAGATGGTATTGGAGGTTCACAATTTGCCTCTGATTCATTAGAATCTGAAGACCGCTCTGCAGTACAAATTCCAGACCCATTCATTGAGAAATTAATTATCGAGGCAGTTTTGCAGGCAAGAAATGATGGCTTGATACATGCCATGAAAGATCTTGGAGGCGGTGGTTTGTCCTGTGCTATCTCTGAAACTGCTGATGCCTTGGAAATTGGAATCGAGATGGATGTTGCCAAAGTCCATACTCGTGAATCTGACATGCATCCTGATGAAATTATGGTATCTGAATCTCAAGAAAGAATGTTAATTGTTACAAGTAAAGCTAAATTAAAAAAATTAGAAGAGATTTGTAAGAAATTTAGAATCGGCTGTTCTGTTATTGGAAATGTAAAATTTGATAACCAAATGCATGTCAAAAAAGGTAAGAAAACATTTGCAAATTTACCCACTGATGTTGTGGCAAATGCAACCCTACTTGATTTGCCCTCTAAGAAACCTGCTTATCTGAAAACAATTGAAGATGAAAAAAAATTCAAACCTATTTCTAATTATTCTAAAACTTTGATGAGATTGATTGCATCTCCTAACATTGCGAGTAAAATCTGGGTTTATGGTCAGTATGATCACGAAGTTGGAATAAGAACTGTAGTGAAGCCTGGAGCCGACGCATCTATCTTAAGATTGGATAATGGAAAATTCCTTTCTGCAAAAATTGATGGTAATCCTAAACAGTGCTATATCAATCCAAGAGAGGGTGCTATAGGCTGCTTTGAGGAGGCATGTAGAAATGTAGTTTGTACTGGTGCAAAACCCATAGGGATGCTTGATCATCTTCAATTTGGAAATCCAAATGATCCGGAAATCTTTTGGACATTCTTAGAATCACTAAAAGGCTTGACTGATTTTGCCAAATCTTTTGATATTCCATGTGTGGGTGGGAAGGTGAGTCTGTACAATGAGACTCCTAAGGGCCCCATAAAACCAACACCTGTTATTGGCGTTATTGGATTAATTGATAAAAAACCCTCAGTCCCACAAAAAATCTTAAGCGATGATTGCCTACTCCTAGTGGGTGACACTAAAGATGAGTTGGGCGGCTCTGAATTTTTTGAGTATATTCACAAATTTGTAGGGGGCAAATGTCCTGCTGTTAACTTTGATGATTCAAAGAAAAATATGAAATCTGTTTTGAGTTTGATTAAAAATGATCTTGTAAAATCTGTACATGATTGCTCCAAGGGCGGCCTTGCCATTGCTGTTTCTGAATTATCAATGACCAATCAAATTGGTTGTAAAGTTTCTTTGGAGAAAGTACCTGGTGAGAAACTTGACCCTGATAGAGTTTTATTTTCAGAAAGCCATTCTCGTTATCTTTTGGTATGCGATAAAACAAATCTTTCAAAAATTGAAACTATTCTCAAAAAGAACAAAGTTTCTTTCAAACAGATTGGTAAGTTTGGCGGTGATGCGATTCAGTTTTTCAATGGAGTAAAATCTATCATTGATCTTAGTGTTCAGAAAGCCCACAAAACTTGGATTCATGCACTTCCAAATCTTGTACTTCACGGTAAAAAATCTGGCTAGTATTTTTCATAATAACCTGCTCTTTTAGGCTCGAAATATCCTAGATACTCTCTCATGATTTGTAATATGTTGGGATGTGATACCGAAGCCTATGCTCAGGTAATGCTATATCACTTTGAGAAGGGGAGCTCAAAACCCTACTGTAAGCAGATCATGAGATTTTGTATTATTCATGCTAAACAGATTTCACAAGATGATAGTTTCATTAGGGTACAAGTTTTGAATTGAGAAAAATTGAGATTGATATTTTAGATAAAGACTATCTTGATTTCCTATCTGTTTGTATTGATGAGGAACTATCAGTTGAGGAGAAACTAAAAAACATCATTCGTTATCATTTGATCACTTATAGAAATAGGAAGAAGATGAGAAATGCATCACTTATTTCATTTGATAAACTAAATTCTGATCGCAGAAAGTGATCAGCATTTTTATTGTTCAAAGTTGTATGATGGATCAGGGGATGGAGTCATTATCTGATTATTCAGCCAAGTTTTACACTTTTTCTAACCTTTTACCATTATTCAAAACCCAGGAGTTAAAATCCGATGCCTAAAGTTAAGGAAAATTGTGGGGTTGTTGGAATTTACAGCTTATCTGGAACCAATGTCGTTCCAATGGTCTTTGATGCTCTAAGGGCTTTACAGCATAGAGGACAAGAAGCTTGGGGATTTGCAGTCCCAAACAAGCCCCCATTCAAAAAAGTAGGCCTGGTGTCCCACTCTTCATCTGATTTTAAAAAAATTGCCCAAGAATATGCATCTCCTTGTGTCATAGGACATGTTAGATATTCAACAATGGGAACTAGTACTTTGGAAAATGCACAGCCCCTTAAAGTAAAGGATCTATGTGTAGCACATAATGGTACTATTGCCAATGCACAAGAACTATCAAATTTAGTTGGAGGATGCTCATTTACTCCTCAAAACGCCAGTGACACTTTGGTAGCTGCAGAAAGACTGGTATCACTAATTTCTGAAAATGGTGAAATGGGAAAGGCATTATCAATACTCAAAAATGAAATGGTTGGTTCATACTGTTTTACATTCATCTCTGATGATAACTCTGTTTATGCTGCAAGAGATCCTAAAGGATTTCGACCAATGGTTTTAGGCCATAAGGAATCTGATGACACATACATTGTAACATCTGAATCTGCAGCAATCACTGCAGTTGGGGCAACTCTTCAAAGAGATGTGGTTCCTGGAGAATTAATTAAACTAAGTAAATCTGGTTTGGAAACTGAATTATTCTCAACTGATAAATCTCGCGCTCACTGTTCTTTTGAATTTACATATTTTGCACATCCATCAAGTAACATGGAGGGACACAACATCTATCTCTCAAGAAAAAGAATTGGAGAATTTATGGCAAGGAAATTCCCAATCAAAGATGCAGATTTGGTAATTCCTGTACCAGACTCTGCAAGACCTGCGGCATTAGGATATGCCCAAGAATTAGGAGTTTCCTTTGATGAGGGATTACTCAAAGACAGGTATAGTAAGAAAGGCCCATTGAGAAGTTTCATAGAGCCCCATCAAAGTGACAGAGTTGAAATTAATCGCTGGATAATTCCAATCAGTGAAATAATCAAAGACAAACATGTGGTAGTAATCGATGATAGTCTAGTTAGAGGTACTAGCTCAAAGGCAATTATCAAGGCTCTGCGTCGTGCAGGTGCTAAAAAAATTAGCATGCTAATCACCTATCCTCAAATCAATTATCCTTGTTATGCTGGAATTGATTTTCCTTCACAAGAAGAACTTGCCACATATACTAATGGAAAAGAGATGACCAGTGATCAAATAACTGAGATGGTAAGACAAAGTATTGGTGTTGACTTTTTAGGATACAATGATGCTGAAAATCTAGCCGATGCCGTTGGAATTCCAAAAGACTCTATGTGCTTTACATGCTCTTCAGGAAACTATGATTCGTTGGGAATCAAACCTGATTTTACAAAACGTGAGCAAGTAAAGGCTACTGTATAAATCCCCTTTTTGGAGATTTAATTAAATATGGTTTGAAATATTTTCTATTTATGCAAGCAATCTGGAATGATGTAGTAATTGCTGAAAGCGACAATACTGTAGAAGTTGAAGGGAATCACTATTTTCCATTTGATTC
>JABDOO010000154.1 GCA_013043295.1 Candidatus Nitrosopumilus sp. | reverse complement strand
GATGCAAATTCTTGATTAGGCCAAAGTTCTTCTTCAAAGAACAATCGCTGTCCATTTAATTCAGTTTCCAAAATTGTAGCCCAAGGTTCTGCAACCCATGCTCCATCAATTTCTCCCTTTACAAATAATGTATAGATATCAGGATTTGGAATATTGTAAACAATTACAGAGCCACCTTTATCAGCTGTCTTCAAACCATTTTCAGAGAGATAGTATCGCAATGACACATCCTGTGTATTTCCAATTTGAGGTGCAGCAATTTTTTTTCCAGTAAAATCAGATGCTAATATTATTTCAGATTCAGGATGAACAATAAAACTGGCTCCACCACTTGCAGATCCTGCAAGAATCTTTATGTTATGATTTTCAGAATTTAAAAATCCATTAATTGCAGGACCAGGTCCAACATATGCCAAGTCAACAGAGTTGGCAAATAGAGATTCAATGGCTTGAGGGCCACTGTCAAAAACACGAGTTTCAATATGTGCTTGTTCACCTAGATTTTTTTCAAAAAATCCTTTTTCCATTCCTACAATTGGAACAGCATGTCCTATGTTGGGAAAATATGCAATCCTAATCTTATTTTGGTTTGATTCATCGTTTGAACTAAGAGATATTCCAACAACAGATAGTAAGATAACGCCCACAATACTAGTAGCAATTAACGCCAAAGTTTTCATAAAACAGCGTTATATTTGGCGGTTAAATAATCATCGAATTTTAGCTCAAGCTAGTCAGAAATTTTTTCAAAATAATTTGATTTGAGCCTATCACAAAAGATAAATTCGAAAATACGACGGAAAAGATGTTTTATGACTCAAAAAGGAATTCTTGCATTTTCAGGTGGGCTTGATACATCTGTTGTTGTAAAATATCTACAAGATGAACACGATATGGATGTCATTACAGTTACTGTAGATGTAGGTCAAGGAGACAATTGGAAAAAAATTGCTGCAAAAGCAAAAAAACTTGGTGTAAAAAAACATTACAATATCGATGCTAGAAAAGAATTTGTCAAAGATTACATTTTTCCTTCGATAAAAGCAAATGCTCTTTATCAAAAAAAATATTGTCTTGCCACAGCACTTGCAAGACCATTAATTGCAGAGAAAGTTTTAGAAATTGCAAAAAAAGAAAAAGTAACATCATTAGCACATGGATGTTCTGGAAAAGGAAATGACCAAGTAAGATTTGATATTACTTTACGTTCTGGTTCAGATCTTCCAATAATTGCTCCTATACGAGATAAAAATTTGGATAGAGATACCGAATTAAAATTTGCAAAGAAACATGGAATAGAGATTGATACTGTAGCAAAAAAATTCAGCATTGATCAAAATCTCTGGGGACGTGCAATTGAAGGTGGAGTACTAGAAGATCCATTTAATGAGCCACCAGATGATGCATTCATTTGGGTTAAAACAAAAAATTTACCAGATAAACCAACATACTTGGAAATTAAATTCAACAAAGGAATTCCAGTTGGTGTGGACGGTAAAACAATGGACCCACTAAAATTGATTGAATACATCAACAAGAAAGCAGGTAATGCAGGAGTAGGCATAGTTGATCATATTGAAGATAGGGTTGTTGGAATAAAGTCTCGTGAAGTATATGAAACACCAGCAGCAGCTTGCTTAATTGAAGCTCATACAGATTTAGAAAAAATGGTGCATACTAAACATGAAAATAAATTCAAATCAATTATTGATGATGAATGGTCATATTTGGTATATTCAGGGCTTTGGCAAGATCCTCTAAAAACAGATCTGGATGGATTTATCGAAGCATCACAAAAACCAGTATCAGGAACGGTGAAGCTAAAATTGTACAAAGGGAGTCTCAGGGTTGTCGGAAGAAAGTCTAGTAACTCATTATACAGTCATGATATTGCAACATATGGCGTAGAATCAACATTTGATCAAAGATTGGCCAAAGGATTTGTAGAATTATGGGGAATGCAGTCAACAGAAGCTAATAAATTACAAAAGAAAAGGTCAACAAAAACATGAACTGCCCAGAATGTGATGCAACACTAAACATCCCAGACGATGCCTCAGTAGGAGAAATTGTCTCCTGCCCTGATTGTGGCGCTGACTTTGAAATCGCAAAAAAAGACGGATCAAATGTTGAGCTTAAACAAGCAGAAACTGTAGGCGAAGACTGGGGAGAGTAATGTCAAAAGTTTGTATCGTTTTTGATCGCCTAAGAGCGGAAGAAAAGATGCTTCAAAAAGAAGCATCTGATTTAGGACACGATGCATTGATGTTAGATGCTAAAATCACACAAATCAACACAGATAGCAAAAAACAAGATTTTGATTTAGGAGATGTTGTTTTAGAAAGATGTGTTAGTTATTTTCGAGGTTTGCACTTTACTGCAAGTCTAGAATTTATGGACATACCAGT
>JABDOO010000020.1 GCA_013043295.1 Candidatus Nitrosopumilus sp. | reverse complement strand
ATAGGCAATACTGAAAAATTAAATAATCAATATTTTTGATCACAAACATGGGAGCAAATCCATACATACACATCCCAAAGGAATCATGGCCAAACTGGACATGGTATGCAATTGAATGTATTATTGTTATTGCAGTTTCAATGCTCACATCAAGTAAAATTACTGATTCAATTGAAGGGCTTTCTCCTGAAGTACAAAATTATGTATTTATGGGAATTGTAGGTCTATTCTTTTTGGTTTGGTATATTGGAATTAGAGGTTTGATTCTAAAAAAGAAAATTCTTAAGAACAGTTACTAAAACTATTTTAGATATTTTGTTTTATCAGTAATTCCAGCTTTTTGAAATGCAATTTTTCTATTATTGCATGATTCACAAACTCCACAATGATATTTTTTATTTGAATAACAACTCCATGTTTTGAATATTGAATTGCCCAAAGATTTCATTCCTGATTTTAATAAATCACTTTTGGACAATCCCTTACGATATGGTGACCAAATCTCAATTTGTTTTCTTATTTTTGATTCAATTCCATCAATTTCGCCTTGATTAAATGCATTCTCCAATTTTTTTGCAAAACTTGGTCTACAGTCTGGATAATGTTTGTCACCTGTGTGAGCACCATATGCAACTAATGAAGCATTTAAAGTAAAAGCCCAAGCAGAAGCTATTGATAAAAAAACTGCATTTCTTATTGGAACAACAATAGAATATTCAAATGTACTTGGGATTTTTCTTTTAGAATTTGTTAAGACATTTGAATCTCCATACAAATCTTTCATAAAGCCAATATCGATTATTTTATGCTGTTTTAATCCTAATTTCTTTGCAAAAGCTTTTGCAGCTGCAATTTCACTATTTGCTTTTTGTCCATATGAGAAAGTAATTCCGTACAGATCATATTTTGCTTTTAAATAGGAAACTGCACAAACCGAATCAACTCCTCCACTAAAAACAATAACTGCTTTTTTCATTATTCATTCAACTATTTTCTCTTATTTACTGCACCCTTACTAGGTTTACAAATTATAGTCTGACATTCTGTACTAGCAGATGCAAATCCTTTTGACATAGCCATAGAGATCTTTTTTAAATTTGCAGAACTTTTGGCAAAAGCAATCACAGATGGACCTGCACCACTAATCGTAACGCCTAACGCGCCAGCTTTGATTGCATTTTCTTTAACTTTTAAAAATCCTGGAATCATATGTTGCCTGGCAGGTTCAACTATAACATCCTTAATTGAATTTCCAATCAATTCTGAATCTTTATTCATAAAACCTGCTACAATTGATGCTGCATTTGACAAATTCAAAATACTATCTGATAATTTGATTTTTTTAGGAATTACTCCTCTTGACACTTTGGTTTTCTTTTTTGGGACTTTAATTGTAGGTACAGCAATACACATTCTAAGATTACTTGGTGGCTCAATCCTAATTACATCTAAAGGATTTGTTTTAACAATTACAAAACCTCCTAAAACAGAAGCTGCAACATTATCATAATGAACAGTTCCAGCACTTGCCTTTTCACCTGATCCAGCAAATTCCACTAAAGAATTTCCATCAAGCTTTAATCCAAACAGTTTGTCAAATGCAACCGCAGTAGCAGCAGCTGATGCTGCACTACTTCCCATTCCAAATCCCGCAGGGATTCCTTTTTTAATATTTATTTCAATTCCTTGTTTTATCTTAAATTTTCTTTTCATATTTTTTACAACTAATCCCGCAGTATTTTTTTCAGGATTGGTAGGGATATTGGCATCAGTAATTATTTTGATTCCATTTTTTATTTTGGTTAGTGTTACTGTATCATAAAATGCATCTACTGCCAGTCCAAACACATCAAAACCTGGACCTAAATTTGCTGTAGAAGAAGGTGCTTTTGCAGTAACTTTAGACACCATTTAGTCTTCTACCTCCTCGCCCAAATTAAGAATTCTGCTTAGCGCACCCTCTAGATTTACAACTCCATCGCCTGTTGTATTTGAAATTGGAATTAATCCTTGTGCAAATCCACCTAAATTCAATCCGCGTAAAATGCTTGTAGTTAATGTATAGGTATCTCCATCAGTATTCTTTCCTATAGCACTTTCCAATGCCTTCAAATTTGTAGACCATTGTAAAATTTCTTTTAATTTGTCACCAATCAGATCTGTTTTAGTTAGAACATTGATTGTTGGTAAATTTAATCTCAATCTAATAGATGTTGCAAGTAGTGCAATTGAAACAAAATTCACTGGAGTATTAATTAGTACTCCATCAAAAAGAAATATACTAGTTTTTTCTTCTGATGTAAGATTTTCAATAATGAAACGTCCACTAGAACGATATGCAAATAATTCAATTTGACCTGGTGTATCTACTATTAAATAATCTGGATTCACTTTGTTTACATCATTTTGAATATCATCAATTTTTGATGCAATCAAATCATTGGCCATTACCATCGCACCATTTGGACCTAGATCATATTGTTGCATTATAGATACATAATCT
>JABDOO010000098.1 GCA_013043295.1 Candidatus Nitrosopumilus sp. | reverse complement strand
CTCCAGCCTCTTTCATTCGTTTCAAAAATTCTTCAATTGAGATGTTTGAGCGAGTAGCCCCGTAAAGAATTTCTTCAGGTGAAAATCCATGAATGTGGATATCTGGAATTTCTTTTTTAATATCTCTGCAAATATTTTCATACAAATCTCCTTCCATATCTGGTGGTAGGCCTGCTTGAATGCATACTTCGGTTGCTCCTAATTGATATGCTTCTTTTGCTCTACGCACTATCTCTTCATTAGGTAGAAAATATCCTTCCTCTTCTCTGAAATCTCTGCTGAACGCACAAAAACCACATTGCTTGATACATACATTTGTGAAATTGATATTTCTATTGACTACATATGATACTACATCACCAACCCTTCTTTTTCGTAGTTCGTCAGCAACAAGGCCCACTAGGTGAAAATCTACTCCCTTGACATCAAATAATTCCAATCCTTCTTTTGTTGTAATTTCTTTTTCAGATAATGCATTGTTTAGAATCTGGGATACTACAGGATCGGCATTTTTCAAAAGTGAATCTATGTTGATTGTCATCTCCAATATTCCTCTTTTACGAATCCTTCCTCATCTTCAATGATTGATATCTTATCTCTTAACTCTTTGCTAATTAAAGAAAAATATTCTGGATATATTGGAAATCTACATTTCAAGTCAAAACCTGCCTCTTTAGAATATTCATCCACTTTGTTAATTTCTGGCCAAGAAAATTCTGGATTTACAAAATCTGGTGTTAATGGAGATATGCCACCCCAATCATTAATCCCTACTGATAAGAAACTTTGATAAGATTTTGGTGATAGATTGGGAGGAATTTGAATATTCATTTTTGGCATGATGATTCTAGATAGTGCCACAACCAATTTGAAATATTTTTCATCTGCAGATGGCTCATTCATCATTTTGGTGTCTGGTTTTGGTTGAAAGTTTTGCAAAATAACTTCTTGAATATTTCCATGTTTGTCATTTAGCTGTTTAATTGCAAACAATGAATCAATTATTTCCTCGATAGTTTCTCCAATTCCTACTAGAATGCCTGTCGTCATTGGTATTCCAAGTTTTCCAGAATTTTCTAAGATTTCCAATCTTGCTTTTGGTCTCTTACTGGCTGCTAGATGATGTGGCATTCCTTTTTCCGTTAACCTCTCACTTACATTTTCAAGCATCACACCCATTGACACATTAGTTTTTTTCAATTCTTTCATTTCTTGATAATTTAGGTTTCCTGCATTTGTGTGTGGGAATAGACCTGCTTCTATTGCTGTTTCTGATGCATGAATTAGATATTCTGAAGTAGAACTAAATCCATTTTCTTTCAACCAATCTCTTGCTTCCTGATATCTTTGCTCAGGTGCTTCACCTGTAACAAAAAGTGCTTCGACACATCTGTATTTTTTTGCAAGTTGTAACAATTCCGATATTTGTTGTTTTGACATTAATGATAATTTTGATTCGCCTGGTTCTGACTTGTATGTACAATAGGAACATGTGTCTTTACACAAATTCACAATATTGAAAAATGCTTTTTTTGAAAAAGTGACAGAATTATGTTTGAATTTTTTTCTTAAATTTTGTGAGACTTGAAATAAGTCATTAGGGTTTTTACTTGCTTTTTGGTAAATTTCAAAAATATCTTGACGGGAAACAGATTTGCCCTCTAAAATATTGTTTAAACTCTCTGAATCAAAGACAAGATTGTTCAACAGAAGGATTTCTTGTTAGGAAGTATTTATGCTTGTGCAGTTTAAAAGATGTTTCTTGAGATTGTATCTTGGAATCTAGTGCTAATCTAATTTATTTGGGTTGTTCCTTAAATGTGGTTTTGACAAATTCGTTTTATGAGTCAAGAAGTAAGTATTTCGGAGCATTTTAGAGTTTTTTTGAATAATGTAATGAATAGCCATCCTACAATTGACCCTGAACTTTTAGTCAAGGTTTTGTTATTTGAACTAAATCTGAAAAGATATATCGGTCCTGACATTCCTCACGTGAATCTAACTGTTACCTACAAGGATGGTGTAGACTTGCATCAAAGACAAGAAATATGTCGAGACAAGTATCCTATAGAAATTACTACTAACAAGTGGGGAGATGCAATAATTTTCTCTGGCTTGATGGGAGTTAGACATATTGAAAAAATTGCATCTGATCCTGATATCGTAAAAATTGTTGGTAAAGCAAAACCAACACACAACTAAATGGAGAAATTAAATGACTAAATTCTTAGAATCAATAACAAATCAGTTTCCAGATCTTCAGAAGACGCCTTTAGTGGATATTACTGATAGGAACAAATTCAGCACACTTTTGTCCCACATAAACGCAGAATATGTCAATTTTGATAATGTAAAGAGACCTGATCTATATCGACTTAGTATGATGATTGAAGATCATGCACAAAGGGCATACGAGCCTTTAGTTGCAACATTTGAAACTGAACATCTTTACAAGTATGTCGAGGAAAGATATCTAAAAATTCTTCAAAATATTCCCAAAGCCTGGATAATTGGTGGATTTGACAATCCTTTCTTTGCTCCTAAAACTCCTCCTGCTAAAGCTGAAATTTTAACATGTGCAGGAACCCCTCTTCAAGATATGTGGATTGTAATTTCCAAAAATCATGATGGTTTGTTTGCTTTGGTTGCTGAAGATATTGGTGGAGTTGAAAAAGGTGATTGGTTTAAAGGATTTTTTACATCCAAAACAGAAGTTGTTAAAAAAGTGATTGAAGAGATGAATCATATCATGATGACTGATATTGATTTCTTTGATAATACATTAAAAGAAATTGAGCACTAGTTAACTTAGAAAATTCCTTAAGACTTTATTTTAGATTTTTTTCAATACTGAGAAAACTTGTGTGCTTAATTAGTTTCCATTTGGTCTTTCTTCAAGTGTAATTGTAACATCTGTTGTTCTGCCGTCTCTAAGAATTTCTAAAACCATGTCATCTCCAATTGATTTGACTCTTTGAA
>JABDOO010000090.1 GCA_013043295.1 Candidatus Nitrosopumilus sp. | reverse complement strand
TTGGAGATTTAATTAAATATGGTTTGAAATATTTTCTATTTATGCAAGCAATCTGGAATGATGTAGTAATTGCTGAAAGCGACAATACTGTAGAAGTTGAAGGGAATCACTATTTTCCATTTGATTCGATAAAGCAAGAATATTTCAAAAAAACTGAATTAACTACAGTATGTGGTTGGAAGGGAATGGCAAATTATTACTCTGTAGATGTAAATGGCAAAGTCAACAAAGACTGTGCATGGTATTATGCTGAACCAAATGATGCTGCCTCCAAAATTAAGGGAATGGTTGCCTTTTGGAATGGTATCAAAATCAAGTGATATTTTTAATTAATTTTTAATACAAAATTTGCACTGAGTATATTTTTCTTCTAATGCTTGCTGGATAGTATCTGGAATAAAGTAGGCTTTATCTCCTTTTTTGATTTGATAGATATTGCACTCTTGAGTCATTGTTCCCAAATGATGAACAATGTTTTCTGATTTGTCTCCAAGATATCCTGGCATGCTCATCTAGAAAAAATATCAATATGTATACTTATGGTAACTAATTCTTAGATGTACGTACTCTATTATGAAAAATTAGGCACAAAATGAAAAATTAAGCCGGTATATATCATCGTAAAACCATAGATAGTATGTTTAAAAAATTTATTCAAAAACTAGAAGGCAATTTCTAATGAGGTACAGATGTAGAGATTGCAAATTTACTTGGGATGGAAACTCTGATACTTTTGACAAAGTCCTACTTCATGAAAAATCTCATCAAAAAGGGAACTCTGACTAATGGTAATTTGCAACAAATGCTATAACCAACATCATGACCAGTGTATGGAAAAAGCTGGAATGTTTGATTGCAGTTGTGATTTTTGCAAGAAATAATCAATCTTAATTATTAGAAAAACAACATACAATCCGTGAAGCAATATACTGTAATTATTGGATTTGGAGTTGGGGCCATTGTAATAATGGGAGTTATTTTTGGAATGGATGTTTTGAAATTATCCGTTTCCACACAAGATTATGATATTTTTGTTGATCCTGTTTTAGATAAACAGAGTTTGTTTGTAATGGGAAGAGTGACAATTCAAAATACTGGTTCAGAACCTCTCACTGGTGTGCGCGTTAATTTTGGTGACGGGGATACACTTGATTTAGGAACTATGAAGGCAGGTCAAAAAATTATTGTATCTCCGCCAAATGAAAATTCAATGCAATTTGTAATGGTTAGTGCCGATAATGATGTTTTTGTAAGTAAGGCATATCGGGAGATGCCAAAGATGGTTGGTATGATGGGTTCCTAATTTTTAATTTCACTAGTCTTCATCAAAATCATAATCGTCATCATCATAACAATCGATGAAATCAAAATCATAGTATTTCATAAATTATCTGGACTAAAAGAGAAGTTATCTGTTGGGTGGATAAACTATGTTTTTACTGATAACTATATAGTTATGATTCATTATCGATATTTTTGTTATATTCTTCTATTTTTTTATTATACTCGTCAACCTGTTTATTTTCTTGGTCTATGGTATCCTCAAACAATTCAGGGTTTTCCTCTAATGCTTTTTGCATTAATTTCTTGAATGTATCAGGATCATCTTTTTGTAATTCTAGTAATATTTTGCCAATGGATTCATCCAGGTTACTCATATGATAAATGAGTGAAACGGGTATATTTTTCTTGAAAATGACTACTAGCAGTTAAATTCTATCAAAATTAGCCATAATCAATTGAAGTTTCTTACCAGTGGCAAAGTAAAGGATCTTTATGATGTGGATGAATCAAGCATTTTGTTCAAATTCTCAGATAGGGTTTCAGCCTATGATGTAAAATTCAAACAAGATATCCCAAGAAAGGGTGAGGTTCTCTGTAAATTTGCAGAATTCTGGTTCAAAGAGTTGTCAGTTCCAAATCACTTCATTAGTAGAAAATCTGATACTGAGATTATTGTAAAAAAGATGAACATGCTACCAATCGAGTGTGTTGTTCGAGGATATTTTTATGGAAGTTTAGTTAGCAGATGGAAGAAAGGAGAAATCAAACTCTCAGATGATACAGATACCACACTAGCTGCAAAACTCCCTGAGCCAATATTTGATCCTACTACAAAATCTGAGCATGACATTCCAATTAACAAGGTAAAAGCTATTGAGATGAAATTAGTAACTGAAGACCAATACAACTGGTTAGAAAAAACATCTATTGAAATTTACAACAAGATGGCCAAAATTGCAGATAATGTTGGATTTATCCTTGCTGATTTGAAATTAGAATTTGGATTACTTGATGGCAAAATTACTCTTGGTGATTCTATTGGTCCTGATGAGTATCGTTTATGGCCAAAAGAATCTTTTGAGGTTGGAAAAATCCAAGAGGCCTATGACAAACAACTGTTGCGTGATTGGTTAACAGCTAATGGTTATCAAAAACAATTTGAAGATGAACGTAATGCCGGAAGAGAACCTGTTGCACCTGAAATCCCTGGAGACATTATATCTAAAATGTCTCAGCGATATGTTACTGCATATGAGAAACTAACAGGTAATGCTCTGTAACACTAATTGTTGATTTGTTGTTGACTAGCAGCTAACACTCAACTCGAATTATATTTTTGCCCCTTTACAAAATATCGTCCTGAAAGGTAATTTGACAACATCTTTTCTAGGATCTGCCTTTTTTGATATTTTTTGAAAATTTTAAAACCACTACAATAATTATTGACCCTATACAATATTCATAGTAGTGCTATAGAAAATATTAGATATACTACAACATTATTGATACTGGTTGATATCAATTTGATAGCAGTCCAACATTGATTAAAGTTAAGAAAAATTGATGCGATTAGACAAAAAAATATGATACTAGGATCTTTTAGATCGCTTTGAAAGGTAGTTCTGTATGTCAACCTTACTAGAAAAGCAAATCAAAGTTAATCGTATTGTTACGACAAGTATTGGACACGCACGTGCAATTGACGACCCTGCACGAGCAAAAATTGTAGAAATTCTATATCATCAGACACTATCAGCTGATCAAATTTCAACAGCCCTCAAAAAGACTGGATACAAAAAAGCACTTACCACAGTCCGTCATCATTTGGAAATTCTTAAAGAATCTGGATTGATTGAAATTGCTCGAATTGAAGAATCTCGTGGAGCTATCACAAAATTCTACAGTACATCCACCAAATTGTTGGATTTTCAAACCCCTGAAGATTTTGATTCAACATATTCTAAAATCATCACCAATACATCTGCAAAGATTGAGAAAATTCTCAAAGGCCTAACTCCAAAAACAAAATCTAAAGGCAAAAAATCTGAAGAATACTCTCAATATCTTGTAATGGAGATAATGAATCGAGCAATGACAAACGTACTGGAGAAATCTAGTTCAAAGTAAATTGAGTGATAACCATGGAGACTAATTCCACAAAACCGATCAAACTGAATTTTAGTTTTCAACTCAAAATTCCAAATAATCTTGTCGAAAAAGTGACATTTGGTAGTGTAGAGTCAAAAGTTGAATCAGAAAACACATTTGAGAAAAATTGATTGATCAAAAAGCAATCAAGCTGTTTTCAGAAAAGAATCTTGTTTTCATTGCAACTGTAATGAAAGACGGATCACCGCAAGTCTCTCCAGTATGGGCAAATTATGAAGATGGTTACATTTTGGTAAACACTGCTGAAGGAAGAATCAAACACAAAAATATTTTACGTGACCCAAGAGTTGCAGTATCGGTAGTATCCAAAGACAACCCTCTTGACATGACGACAATTCGTGGAACAGTTGAGGAATTAATTCCAGACTATGATTACAAACATGCAGATATTCTAACCAAACAATACATGGGCCGTGATCATTATCCTT
>JABDOO010000084.1 GCA_013043295.1 Candidatus Nitrosopumilus sp. | reverse complement strand
TGTGTTGAGTTGGCTTGGTTTTTTGCTCTCCGACTACATCTAAGGATGGTGCTAATGTAACATGGACAAAAATAACACTTTCAGGCCCTTCTTCTACTCTCATTTGTCTTAATGCCTCAAGGAATGGCAGTGATTCAATGTCTCCTACTGTTCCGCCACATTCAACAATTAAAAAATCTAATTTTTCTTCTTCTGCAATTTTTGTAATTCTATTTTTAATTTCATCTGTGATGTGTGGGATAATCTGAACACATGCTCCTAAATATTCTCCTTTTCTTTCAGCTTCTATTACTGATGAATAAACTTGAGCAGTGGTAATATTGTGACTTTTTGGAATATTTTGGTTTAGGAATCTCTCATAATTACCAATATCCATATCGCACTCACCACCATCTTCTGTGACAAAGACTTCCCCATGTGCAACAGGATTCATGGTTCCTGCGTCATAGTTGAGATATGGATCGATTTTGATACATGATACTTTTTGATCTGCTAATTGAAGTAATTTTGCAATCGAGGAAGTAGTTACGCCTTTTCCAAGGCCAGACATCACACCACCTGTGACAAAAATAAACTTCGTCTGCACATTAATGAAACGAGTATCTGGTTTTTGTATGTTTTGTCGATCATGATTAATTGAAATACTGGAAATTGTCTAGTTTTGTTATGAGATTTTCTATTTTTGTTCTACCTTTGCTCATTTCATTAATTGCTGGTTATGGAGGATTGGTATATGCTGAAACCACTTTTGAAATTGTAATGCCTTCAGGTTCTTCTGACCCTGATGCTCCTTTCTTTTGGAAGGAGAAAACAACAGGGGAGACTTCTGGAGAAATTACAATCTTCCCCAATGATTCTGTGCTGTGGAAAAATGCTGACACTGCATTTCATACAATTACTTCTGTTACCCAGACAGGCGAAATAGATGGTAAATTTGATAGTGGCTTCATAAATGCAGGTGATTCTTTTGAGTTTCAATTTACTGAACTAGGAGATAATTACTATTTTTGTACTATCCATCCTTGGATGAGTGGAATTGTTCATGTTGTCAAAAACCCTGGTAGTGTGCAATCTATTCATAATGTAGGTTCAGGATACAGTGAAGATGGTTTGGGATTTGAAGTAAAATATATTCTTGATACAAATTTACAAAAAGCTGTTTTCCTTGATCCTGATAACAAAAGTTTGACCTTTAGAATTTCTGGTACTAGTGAAAATGATCAAATTACTCTTGTATTGCCTACAAAATTAATTGAAAATCCTAATACTGTTTTAGTGAATAACGAAATAACTGATTTTGAAACTGAAACAACTTCTTCAGGAACTAAACTTGTTATTCCAATAGATAATACTACGTCTGAAATCAAAATTATGGGCTCCAAGGTAATTCCAGAATTTGGAATTTTAACATTAAGTATTTTGAGTATTGGTATTGTATCTACGTTATTTCTAACTCGATCCAAACTCTCAGTCTTCAGTTGATTGCGATCTTTACAATTGTAAACTTCTCATCTACTTTTCAAATGAATTTTAATTTTTGATACCGTCTTTGTTTTATTTTTCTATGTGTACAATATATTGAGAACCTCTAGTTTGGCGGCCATAACTGAAATTGAGTTCCCCTCCATGAAAGTTTGAAAACTTGACCGCCAACTTTTACGATTTTATATTTAGATTATAGTTTGTTTTTTAAGATTTTTAGTAAATGATGCAATCTTTGATTCAAGTTGATTTTGTGGAGTTTTATCAATTAGTTTCAAATATGCACTACCAACGATTACTGCATCTGCTCCTGCTTTGACATATTTTTTTACATCTTCCGGCGTAGAAACTCCAAATCCTATGCCTACTGGAATCTTATTCTTGGTTAATTTTTTAACATTTTTTATTGCATCTAAAGAATATTTTTTAATTCCTGATTTAACCCCTGTTGTCCCAAATACTGCAACAAGATACAAAAATCCTGTTGATGCCTTGGCAATTTTTTCAATTCTTGCTTTAGTGGTATTTGGAGAAATTAAAAATATTGTATCTGCATTATTTTTTGCTGCAAGTAGATACTCTCTTGACTCTTCAATTGACATGTCTGGCAGAATAAATCCATCGATGCCTGCTTTTTTAGCCTCAGAAATGAATTTTGCATATCCTTTACTGTATAGAATATTGGTATATGTCATTAGTATTAATGGGATGTCTGTTTCTTTTCTGATCTTTTTTACTAGTGCAAAAAACTTTTTGATTTTAGTTCCTTTTTCTAAAGAAATAGTACTGGCGTTTTGAATCACTGGTCCATCGGCTAATGGGTCTGAAAATGGAAATCCTAACTCAATAATATCAATTCCGCCTTTGACCAATCCTCTGACAGCTGAAATTGTGGATTTCTCATTTGGAAAACCTACCATAACATATGAAATTAAGGCTTTTTCATTTTTAGCATTAAGCTCTGCAAACTTTTCTTTAATTCTTGTCATGTTTCTTCAAATAGTTTTGTACTTCTTCGATATCTTTGTCTCCCCTTCCAGAAAGTGTTACCACAATAGACTCTGATTTTTTACTCTTTCTTGCAACTTTAATGGCTTCAGCAATTGCATGAGATGACTCCAGAGCTGGTATGATGCCCTCCATTCTTGTTAGTGTTAAAAATGCATTAATTACTTCTGAATCCGTGGCTGAGTGATATTTTACTCGTTTGCTATCTTTAAAGTAAGAATGCTCTGGACCGACTCCGGGGTAATCTAATCCTGCTGAAATACTGTGTGTTTCTGTAACCTGGCCTTCTTTGTCTTGTAATAGATATGTCATCATGCCATGTAAGACTCCCTTACTTCCTGCTGACAAAGTGGCAGAGTGCATTTTTGATTTTAATCCATGACCTGCAGCCTCTACTCCTATAATTTCTGAGTTTGAATCAACTAGAGGATAAAATGTTCCAATTGCATTTGACCCCCCTCCCACACAAGCAATTACTGTATCTGGTGTTTTGTTATTGATTTTTTTCATCTGTGATTTTATTTCATTTCCAATAACACTTTGAAAATCTCTGACCATTACAGGATATGGATGGGGTCCAACTGCTGAACCTAACAAATAGTATGTATTTTCGACATTTGTTATCCAGTCTCTAATTGCTTCATTAATTGCGTCTTTGAGTGTTTTTGAGCCTGATTTCACAGGGTGAACATCACAGCCAAGCATGTTCATTCTAAAGACATTTTGTTTTTGTCTAATTGTATCTCTATATCCCATGTACACTTCTGCTTTCATTCCAAGGGCTGCACATGCCATGGCAGTTGCAACACCATGTTGACCTGCACCTGTTTCGGCAATGATTCTTTTTTTATTCATTTTTTTTGCAAGTAGTGCTTGACCTAATGTGTTGTTTATTTTGTGAGCTCCTCCGTGAAGTAAATCCTCTCGTTTAAGATAGATTTTTGCCCCTCCGATTTTTTCTGATAGATTCTTTGCATAGTATAAGGGAGTTGGTCTACCGGCGTAAATTTTTAGATAATAGTCTAATTCTTTTTTGAATTTTTTATTATTTTTGAATTTAAGATAATTTTCTTCTAATTCTTCAATAGCTGGAACTAGTGTTTCTGGAATATACTTTCCACCAAATTCTCCGAATTTACCATTTTTAGGATACCTCAATATGCATTCACCAATTTTCTTACTTGTTCTTCAATGTTGTCACTTTTCATAATGCTTGATCCAATCAAAAAGGCATCTGCTCCACTCTTTTTTAGATATTGAATATCTTCTGCAGTATTAATTCCGCTTTCTGATAGAATTGGTCTTGATTTTTCTATTCCTGAAAGTATAGATTCAGTAGTTTTGATATCAATATCCAATGTATCTAGATTCCTGTTATTAATTCCAATTAAATCTGCTTTTGTTTGTAATGCATTTTCTAGTTCTTGCTTTGTATGAACTTCTAGTAAAATTTGCAATCCTTGTTTGTGCCCATAATCTATGAATTCGTCAATATCTGTGAGGAATTTTTGATCAAATAAAGACTGTATGACTAACATGTAATCCGCACCAATTTTCTTTGCTGTATCAATTTGGATTTTGTCAATCATGATGTCTTTCATGAGCATTGGTACATCCACTGCTTCTCTAACCTTCATGAAATACTGTGGTGATCCCTGAAATAGGTGTGGTTGAGTTAAGACTGATAATGCTTTTGAGCCTCCTGCAATCATTTGGTTTGCAATACTAACCGGATCAGTCAATGTCTTAATTTTCCCTAATGAAGGTGATGAAAATTTTATTTCCGTTAGAAGTGTAGCGTGAGGATTTGTTTTAATTATCTGGATAAAGTCTTTATCTGATTTTTCTAAATTTGCATCTACATCATATATTCCATCATCTATTGCCATCTGCGAGTTGTTCACTAGTTTTCTTAAGATATTCTCAGCCATCATTAATCTCCTTTAATTTTGAACTATCTCCTGTATCTTTAACAAATTCTTCTAGCAATGAAAATGCTTTCCCATTTTTTATCGTGTTTAGAGCTAATTCAACAGCTTCTTCAAAGTTTTTAGAAATGTTTGCAACAATTAAGCCTCCTGCAGCATTTAGTGCAGTAGTTTCAATCATTGCTTGATTTGCTGTATTGTTCAAAACTTTAACAAATGATGAAATTGCTTCCTCTTTTGTTTTTATTTGAATATCTTGTAATGACGACTTATGTAGCCCTACTACCTCTGGGTCTATCGCATTCATCAAAACTTTTTCTTCTTTTAAAATACACACTCTATTTACTGCACTTGTTGAGAACTCATCCATCCCATCATCAGAACGAACTGTCATTACATTTTTTGATCCTTTTCTTTTAAGAAGTAATGGCAATCTGTCTAAATAATCTGTTGAGAAAACTCCGACCAACTGATTTTTTACTCCAGCTGGATTTGATAGTGGTCCTAGAAGATTAAAGGCAGTTCTTTTTCCTATCTTTTTTCTAGCTGATGACACGTGTCTCATTGCTGGAAGAAATTTTTGAGCGAACATGAAGCAAATGTTATGCCTTTGTAAAATATCAGCTATTTTGCTTGGTTCATTGTTAAGATCATACCCAAAATACTCAAAAATATCTGCACTTCCTGAAACCCCTGAGCTAGAACGATTTCCGTGTTTTGCTACAATTCCACCTGCTGCTGCAACTACAAATGATGCTGTTGTTGAAATATTGAATGTTTGAAGTTTGTCCCCTCCTGTCCCGCACATGTCAATGATTGGCCCTTGATTTTTGGGCTCGACTTTGAGTGAAAATTCCTGCATTTTGTCAAGCATTCCTAGCAATTCATCATCTGTCTCCCCTTTTTCTGCCAATGATGAAAGAAATTCTATATTTTGATTTTCATCTGTTTTTCCTGATAAGACATCTGTCATTATCGTATTCATCTCATCATAAGTGAGATTTGTTTTTTCTTGCAGTTTTAAAATTAAGTCAGAAATCATTTTTGCTTCTCCTTTACTTGATTGATAAAATTACTTAGAATTTTTTTCCCATCTTCTGTCATGATTGATTCAGGATGAAATTGTACCCCTTGAATAAGAAATTCTTTATGTTGTATGGCCATTACTTCTCCATCATCAGATGCAGTTGCAACAACTTCTAGTATATTTGGGATAATTGTTTTGTCTCCAACTAAACTATGATATCTTGTTGCTCTAAACGGATTTTTCACACCTTCAAATAATTTTGAATTACTGTGTTTGACTGGACTTGTTTTTCCATGTCTGACACACCCAGCATTGATAACTTTACCACCAAATGCATCAATTATTCCTTGATGTCCTAAACAAACTCCTAGAATTGGTTTTTCTGGTCCTAACTCTTTAATGACTTGTGAGCATACGCCAAAATATTTTTTATCTTCTGGAGTACCTGGTCCTGGAGAAATAATTATTGCATCATAATTTTTTTCTGTAATTTGCTGTACTGTGATCTTGTCATTTCGTACTACCTCACATTCTACTCCCAATTCTCCTAGGTACTGTGCAATGTTATACACGAATGAATCATAATTGTCTATGATTAAGAATTTCATTCTGATGCCTCCTTTAATGCTTGAAGCATGGCTCCAGCTTTGTGTTCTGTTTCTTTAAATTCATTTTTTGCAACAGAGTCTGAAACAATACCTGCCCCTGATTGTACAAACCCTTTGTTGTTTTCCATGAATATGCTTCTGATTGCTATTGCAAAATCACAGCACCCATTATATGAGAAATAACCCACTGCTCCTGCATATGGTCCTCTGGCCTCTGTTTCTAACTCGTCAATTATTTCCATTGCCCTGACTTTTGGTGCTCCTGATACTGTTCCTGCAGGGAATACTGCCTGGAATGCATCAAACATGTCCTTTTTTGATGCTAAATTCCCCACTACATGACTAACTATGTGCTGTACATGGCTGAATCTCTTGATCTCCATTAGTGATTCAGGATGAACTGTCCCATATTTGCAGACTCTGCCAATATCATTTCTTCCTAAATCCACCAGCA
Source organism: Candidatus Nitrosopumilus sp. (assembly GCA_013043295.1). GTDB lineage: Archaea > Thermoproteota > Nitrososphaeria > Nitrososphaerales > Nitrosopumilaceae > Nitrosopumilus. The sequence continues at coordinate 3,564 of JABDOO010000084.1, read as the reverse complement.
TTGTGTGCTCTGCAAGTTCTTTTTCATCATGAATTAATTCCTCAGATAGTGCCTTGTTCTTCTCTTCATCCTCTGTGATTTTTCTGGTACCTGCAATTGGAAATGTTTCTACTTTGTCATCTGTAATTCTAACAAGCATTTCAGGAGATGCTCCGATAATTGTTTTGGTATCTTGCTTTAGATGATACATGTATGGTGAGGGATTTAATTTTCTTAGTGTTTTGTATAACGTTAGATTGTCTCCTTTAACATCAAATGCAAATTTTCTAGATAGTACTACTTGGAAAATATCTCCATCATGGATGTATTTTTTTGCCTTGTTTACAATGTCTGAATATTTTGATTCATCCATATTGGGTGTTACTTCACTTGCATAAAATTTTCCAAATTTACCATCATCCATTACAAATTTTTCAAATCTATTTTCATCATGATAAAAATAAAATAATTTTTCATGTATTTTATCATACAAAATTCCATCATCATAAATTCCAAATTCTAATAGTGGTTGTGGTGAGTTATGAGTATCTTGGATTTTTTCAACTAATCTGATTGCATCATAGTTTACTACTCCGACTGCTCCACCTAGATATCTATAACTTTGATCATCTGATTTACCTAGTAATTTTTTTAGTTCTTCAAATGGCTCTGATGTCTGAATTGTTTGTGTTTTACCATTTTGAATTATTTCTACCTTGTCAGTATACCCTTTAAGAATAATTTTAGGATCAAAACCCATTACGGATGTTTCAGCTAATATCTCAGGACCTGTTAGTGATTCAAACAGAAATGAATGTGAATAATTCCTTGAAATTTTATTATAAATTTGAAATTGATTTTCAGATAAATCTAGGGGTATTACTTTTGCTTGAGTTTTTCCAAAGGTGTCCACCCATAGAAAGAATTTTGACGGTTTATTATTTAAAGTGATGAGTTGGCTATGATCTCTCTTTTTTTGTCTGAATTAATTTACATATCAGGCATAAATTGATTACGGTATGGTACGGTACCTTTATAGTCTAGTTGATCGTAGTAATATCACTATGCAGGGGGCTAACCAAACAATCATTCAAGATATGCAAATTCTAAAACCGCATTCTACATCGACTTCAGTGAGTAAAGTTGAGTGTTATGTCTGTGGAAAGGGTCTACAAGATGGTCATTCAATTTCTGCAAAAACATTACCAAATGGTATTGTGCTATTTTGTGACGTTCATTATTCATTACAATAAATTCTTGGCAAAGTTTAATCATCTGATATGATTCTACTTTAGTATGGTAGATCTAAAAACATATGAAAAAATAAATGAAGAGATTAAATTTACAGAAGAAGAAACAGTAGAACTTTTGAAGTTAAGTGAGAAGGAAATACTAGTTCTGATTCTTTCTGAACTGAAAAAGATTTCTGAAAATACTCAAAAATAAATTTGAATAATAAATACTAAATTCAGATATCAATTTATTCAATATTGGTAAAATAAGTATTAGAAAACCCATTAAAATTTGATGAGAGATTCAAGAAAGGGATTGATTTTTTCAGTTATTCTTGTATTGATTGCTTTTTTTTATTTTGCCCCTATAATGCCTAGTGATTTATGCCCCTCTATTGTTGGAACATGTGCAAGCTTTACTGGAAAAACAATGTCATTACCTAATTTGATAGAATCCTGGATGAGTTTTTTGATTCCTTAATAATTGAGATGTTTTGAGATTGATTTGTCCCTTTTCAATTCTTAGAGTATTGTGCCTATTTTCTAAACATTATCCAGATTCTTGTTCCAATGAATATTCCTACAGCAAGTACTATCATTATGGGAATAATTATTTGCCCCTCTTCCATGTTTTAATTACACATCGCTCATCAGTAAATGTTGCTGTTCTAGTTAGTATTATTCCAATATGCTTAAGTTGTACAAAACCAATATGATTGGATGGTATTTGGGTTCAAATTTGCATTTCTAAGGTTCAAATCCAAAAAAATTGAAAAAACTTCTGAGGATGAATCTGATTCAGATGAATAATACTCCAATTTTTGCAGTTGTGATATTTCAGATTATTAGAAAACCTTAATTCGTATCTAAGGAAATTATTACAGATTGGTTTGCTTCAGATGTGATGGTAAAGGCAAGTACAAGAATGAATTTGGTTTAATGGAAAAGTGTGAGTCATGCCAAGGAACTGATATGACTTTTCAAAAGATTGATGATCAAGATTTAGATGAATAAAATGACTGATAAAAAATCCAAGAAAAAAGATGGCAGGAAGGCTAAAGGACAAAAAGCCGGAGAACTAAAACAGCGAGTTAAAAAATACAAGAGTGAACAGCAAAGAAAGAAAAAAGGTTCAAAATCAAAAAAGTATTAGATCCTATAATTTTTCAAATATTTTGTAAAGAATAGATTTTTGCGATCAAGTGTGCCGTTTTGGAAGTCTGTTTCTAAACATTATTCCGTCATCATTATCTGCAAACTTTGTACATCTTAATCATGATACAATGCCCTCATTGTGAAATACAGTTAAAGAGTAATGGTTTTCTTAATCGACATATTAGAACACTTCATGCTCCCACAAAAAACATTTCACAACTAAGATGAATGAAAAGCAGAAAAGAATTCTTTTGATCTGTTTTTAGTTAATTCTTTGTTTTTTGTTTGACAATAGTTTGTGGTAAATGTGCATTTTGGACATCCTCCCCAGTTATCTAAATTGTCTTCTTGGGATTTTTCTACAGGACAATCACAATCCTCTAAAAGAGAAAATCCTGTTTTGAGCACCTTTTCGAATTCATCATAAATTATCCTACTGCATCCATTAAACCCATCTGATGAATTATCATAAAGATAGATGATTCCTTTTTCATAATAGACATCAATGTCGCTTGATTCTGATTTTGTTATAATTTTACTTGCGTTAACTAGGACATGTGCAATCGTATGAACTCTTGAATCATTGGTGATAGGACTCTTTGAATCTGAGATTGTCTCAGAGATAAATTCACCAGGAATTGTAATGGCTACTGATGAATGCTTTGATTTCCAATGAAAATTCTTCCATCCTGAAATATTATTTCCATTATACATTGCAAACTTGTCCGTAGATTCGTTGTAATTTCCTTTCATGAAACCTGTAATGGTTCTATCTAGTGAAATGATTCCATATCTTAATGAGATCCTTCTCGATTTTTCATCAATTTCACGATGAATTGCCTTGCCCTCAGATGTCTGAATAATTGACGTTCTAACAATTGGAATCGTTCTTTTTCCCTTTTCATTTGATTTCACAAGATAGGCTCTTGCTCCGTTTTGAGATTTTATCAGGGAATTGACCTCATAGTTTTGCTTGTTAAAGTGGTAAATTGCCTTTTGATGTAGTTGATAGTATCCTACAGGCAACCCTCTGGTTCCAATTTTTCTTGAATTATAGTAAATGGCAATTTCTCCTGATGCGCCTCTTAGGTTTACACTGTTTGCAAAATCAAAAAATTGTGCTTTATCTGACTCATTTGCAGATTGTTCTTCAATCTCTGCTGATTCAATATGTCTATCTGAAATGATTGGGTTTTTC
>JABDOO010000051.1 GCA_013043295.1 Candidatus Nitrosopumilus sp. | reverse complement strand
AAAAAGTTGGACATGGTAATCCTCTCTTTAACAGAATTGTTGCAAGCATTGCTTCTGTGGCTGATGATTCTATGGAAAAAGAAATTAAGACTTTTTTTAAAAAGAATCCTACTCCTGGCACTGAACGTACTCAATCTCAAACACTATAAATAATTAGAATAAATTCAAAATTCCTTAGACGAATGATAAAAGAATTTAGAGATGGCTAAAAAACTGGGGCCCCCAATTTTTCTTGGGGTTTTTACTATTCTTGCAATAATATTCCTTACAGGTGGTGGCTCTGATGATAAAGATGTTTTACGTCAAACGTTTACAGTAGATGCTATTTATTATGATTCTGGGTACATTGAAATTTCATTTATTGATAAATCTTCTCAGAGCACTATGGTAGTAATGGAGATTCTTGGTATGGATGAAACATTTCAAAAAACATACACTGATACTTCTTTTGTAGAGATTGTCCCATTTCCAGCAGTTCCCAAATATGGTTGGTCAATCCATCCTATTGTTTTAGAGATTGATCATCCTGAATTTGGGCATGTACAGCTAAAGACAGAAGTTCATATGCAAAACGATGCCCCTCCACCAATAATATATTCTAGAACCTAGATCTAACACAAGATTTTAGTGCACCTCTCAAACTTTACTGTATATTGGATCTTGCTGAACTAAAAAAAGGAAAACGTGGGGCAATTGCAAAGGCAATAACTATTGTTGAAAATGATCAAAATGAATCAAAAAAACTATTGAAAAATATTTTTAAAGATAGTGGAAATTCCTCCATAATTGGGATTACTGGTCCTGCCGGAGCTGGAAAAAGTTCGCTGATTAATAAAACTGCAATTGCTTTGAAAAAATTAGGCACAAAACCTGCTGTTCTTGCAGTTGATCCTACAAGTCATGTTACTGGTGGTGCCATATTGGGTGATAGGGTTAGAATGAGTGAATCAACTGATTCAGGTACATACATTCGAAGTATTGCATCAAGGGGTGCAACAGGTGCAGTATCACGTTCACTACGTAACAGCATTCGTGTCTTAGAATATGCTGGATTTAACCCAATTATTATTGAAAGTGTTGGGGCTGGACAAACCGAAGTAGAAATTTCAAATATTGCAGACATTACAGTTGTTGTTTTTAATCCAAATACTGGGGATAGTATTCAAACCATTAAAGCTGGCTTGACTGAAATAGGAGATATCTATCTTGTAAACAAGAGTGATTTGAGTGGAACCAATCAACTGTTTGATGCCGTCAGAGATTTTATTGGTGACTCTGAGAGAAATCCTGTAATTCTAAAGACATCCGTAAAGAAAAATTCTGGAATCACAGTATTTGCAAAAACTCTAAAGGATTTGATGAAATCTAAAAAGAAATTAAAGGAAACAAAGGAGAAAGAACGATTAGAAGCAGAACTAAAGGATATTGTTTTAAATAACATTAAAGAAAAGATTGATGACATGCTGATTTCTGATAAAACATTTTCAAAATATCTTAAAAAATTACAATCAAAAGACATTGATCCTTATTTGGCAGGGGATAAAATTACAAAATCTTTGGTAAAGTGATATTATGGCAACAAAAAAATCATCAAAATCAAAAACACCTGAAAAGAAAATTTTTACGGATTCTGAATATCCTGTAAAACGAATTTATCAAAAGTCTACTAAAAAACGACCTGCCGAAGATGCTGGGAAGTATCCATTCACACGAGGAATACATCCTGGAATGTTCCGAGAACGATTTTGGACTATGAGACAATATTCTGGATTTGGTGATGCAAAACTAACCAATGAGCGATTCAAATTCATGCTTGAAAAGGGTCAGACTGGTCTTAGTATGGCATTTGATTTACCAACTCAGATTGGATATGATTCTGATTCTCCTCAGGCTGAAGGTGAAGTAGGTAAAGTTGGAGTATCAATCACTTCAATCAAAGATATGCAGATTGCATTTGATGGTATTCCCTTAGGTAAAGTAAGCTCTTCAATGACAATTAATTCTACAGCATCTACACTGTTAGCTTACTATATTGCAGTTGGAGAATCTCAAGGTTTCAAAAGTCATGAACTTCGTGGTACTACACAAAATGATATCTTAAAGGAATACATTGCAAGAAACACCTACATCTATCCACCACAACCATCAATGCGATTAATTGGTGACATGATCGAATACTGTGCACAAAAAGTTCCTTCATGGTATCCTGTATCCATATCTGGATATCATATGAGAGAAGCTGGCTGTACTGCAACACAAGAAGTTGCATTTACTTTAGCAAATGCTATTGCATACATTCAAACTTGTATTGATAAAGGATTAAAAATTGATGACTTTGCACCACGTTTATCGTTTTTCTTCTGTTGCACTATAGAGTTCTTCGAAGAAGTTGCAAAGTTTAGAGTGGCAAGAAAAGTTTACGCAAAAATTTTAAAAGAAATGTTTCATGCAAAGAATCCTCGTTCATTACAATTAAAATTCCATACTCAAACTAGTGGTGAGTCATTAACTGCTCAACAACCAAACAACAACATTGTTCGTGTTGCTATACAGACAATGGCTGCTGTCGCTGGAGGTACTCAATCACTACATACTAACTCTCGTGATGAAGCATTAGCTTTACCAACTCAAGAGTCTGCTAAAATTGCACTTAGAACTCAACAAATTGTAGCCCATGAAAGTGGAATTACTAAGACTGCAGATCCTCTTGCTGGTTCTTATTATTTAGAAGAACTTTGTGACCAAATTGAGGCTGATGTATGGAAATATCTTAAAAAAATACAGAAAATGGGTGGGTCTGTAAAAGCAATTGAGAAAGGATTTTTCCAATCAGAAATTCGTGCAAATGCATACCGATTAAAAAAAGAAACAGATGATGCTGAAAGAGTGATTGTTGGCGTGAACAAATATGCTGAAGAAGAAGAGCAACCTGATTTACTAAGAATTGATGATAAGATAGAAATCCAACAAAAAAAGGCACTCAAAAAATTACGTTCATCTCGAGACAAAAAGAAATGGGAAAAAGCATTATCTGCAATGCAAAGTGCAGCCGATACTGACGAAAACTTAATGCCATATATTGTGACTGCTGCCAAAGCATTTGCTACAACTGGTGAAATCAGTAATACTTTCAGAGAAGTGTTTGGTGAGTATCGTCCAAAAGAGGTCTTTTAAATGAAAATTGATCATATTGCCATTGCAGTGAATGATGTCGAAGAGTCTGCCAAAGTTTACCAACAAGCATTGGGAACCGACAATATAGAATTTGAAACTGTAGAATCTGAAGGTGTTAAAGTGGCAATCATTCATTTAGAAAATGGTAGAGTAGAATTAATGCAGCCCACAAATGATTCCAGTCCAATAAAAAAATTCCTTGATAAAAAGGGTGAAGGACTACATCACATGGCCTTAGATACTGATAATATTGAAGGTGAGGTAGAAAGAATGGAAGGGTGTGGAATTCAATTTTTAGGTAAAATCCGACCTGGCTCTGCTGGTACCAAAGTTACATTCATCCATCCAAAATCATTGCATGGTGTTTTAACTGAATTGTGCTCTCACCCAAAAGAGTGATCATATTTTGAGTGATGTCTATAAAATTTCAAAAATTAAATCTCATTTAGAAAAAACAAATGAAATTATTGAAAATTCAATTGAACAAGATTCATTATTTCATGATTCTTCAAAAAATAAGATATTCAAACTATGGCTTGAATC
>JABDOO010000042.1 GCA_013043295.1 Candidatus Nitrosopumilus sp. | reverse complement strand
TACTGCAGAGATTGTAAAACCATTGCTTAGTGCTTTTGCCATTGTAGTAATATCAGGTTTGATTCCAAAATGTTCTTGTGCACCACCTGGTGCAACTCTAAATCCAGTAACTACTTCATCAAAAATTAAGGGAATGTTGTTTTCTTTGGTAATTTTTCTCAAATCAGAAAGAAAGTTCTTTTCAGGTAGGATCAACCCCATGTTGGCTAAAATTGGTTCTACGATTACACCAGCAATGTCTTTATTTTTTCTAATTGTCTTTTGTAAATCTTCAATATTGTTATACTCTACTACCAATGTATTTTTTGAGACTTCATCCAAGCCACCATCAGATACAGAAACTCCATTATGTGCTGCACCAGAACCGGCTTTTACCAAAACAGAGTCATGTGCACCATGATAGCATCCTTCAAATTTTATTATTTTTTTCTTTTTTGTGAACCCACGTGCAAGTCTGATTGCAGTCATGGTAGCTTCACCACCAGTATTCATCAATCTTACTTTGTCAACAGATGGAAAATTTCGAATTATAAGATTGGAGAGTTCAGTTTCAGATTCAGTTGGAGTACAGTATAGAGTGCCTTTTGATAATTGATTTGATACAGATTTGATAATTTCTTTTCTCCTATGTCCTAAAAGTAAAGCCCCATATCCATTACAGAAATCAATGTAGCGATTATTATCAGCATCCCAAATGTAAGCACCATTGGCTTTTTTTGTAAAGAATGGATATGGCTCAAAATATCTAACGGGACTATTAACGCCTGATGGGATTACTTTTTTTGCAATATTGAATAATTTCTTGGATTCAGACACCATTGACTGGTGTTTTGGGTCATTATTATTCGTAATTTGTGGCTCTTTGTGCTTGGAATTTCTTTCTAAAGAAAAATGCCGCGATAGTAGTTCCCACAAAGGGTGCAGTCCAATAAAGCCAAAGATGTTCAAAAGTTCCAGATAATAGTGCAGGGGCAAGAGCCCTAGCAGGATTCATAGATGCACCTGAGATAAAAGCCAAAAATAGGATATCCAATCCAACTATTCCTCCAATTGCAACCCCACTAAATCCTCTCAAGCCTTTAGTGTATACAACATAAAAGATAACTCCCATGAGCATTGCAGAAGCTAAAACCTCAACTGGGAAAATTACAAATATTGAAAAATCAAGGTTTGGTGCATTTGCTCCAAGATTAGCCTTTTCTCCGATAAATGTTAGAACAAAAAGTGAGCCAAGTATTGCACCAATTATTTCTGCTGCAAAATAATATACAATTTGAATTTTAGATATGTGGCCTGTAATGTAATAACCTATTGTTACTGCAGGATTAAAATGTGCAAGAGATATTTTCCCAAAAGAATAAACCCCTATTAATAATGCAATAAAGGGAGCAAGAGCTGCAAATGGAATCCCTAATTTTCCATCAAATACTTCAGCATCATAGACTATTGAACCTGTTGCAAAGATTACCAGAATAAAAGTTCCAACTAACTCTACTGTAAAAATTTGCAAGTTTGAGTAGGTCATTAACTTTTTGCCTCAAGAGTTTTGATAAAATTTTGCACTTCTAATTTTATTTTGTCACGAATTTGTCTCACCTCATCAAGGGATTTTTCTTTAGGATCAGAAATATTCCAATCAATTACATCTTTTACAAATAAAGCAGGACAGGATTCTTTGTCCATACATCCCATGTTAACAGTTTTAGAAGAATTTTTCATCATTGAATCTGACAAAAGTTTAGGTTGTTGAGTTTTCATATCAATGCCAATTTCTTTCATCACCTCAATTACAATTGGATTTAGTTGAGAAGAAGGAGTTGTACCTGCACTTGAAACATTAAATCTATCTGGCGCATATTTTCTGAAAAATGCTTCAGCCATTTGGCTTCTGCCAGCATTTTCTACGCACACAAATAGTATATTTTCAGGCATTTTGATAATATCACATAAATATCAGTTTATATAAATATTAATTGATATGAATGGAGTCAGTCTGCTAAAATGTATTTGTGATGAAACTCGTTTTGAGATTTTAGAACTATTACAAAAAAACAAAGAACTGTGTGTAAATGACTTTGTAGAAGAATTAGAAAAAGATCAACCACTAGTCTCACATCATCTAAAGACATTGAAAAAATGCGGGATTGTAAAGTCAAGAGACGAAGGTAAAAAAGCAATGTATGCAATTTCAAATAATCAATTATCAGAATTAATTTCCACAGTTACTAAAACAAGTAAAAAGATTCCAGTTTTGTGTTCAGATGATAATTGTTGTTAGAATTTTTCAGTTCTTACAACGCCAACATCACTGACATAGAGGACAATTGCAAAATTAGCAAATAGTGTTCTAGAAATTTCTTCTACAACATCTTGCAATTTTTCCTCACGCATTATTACTTCAACTTTAACATTTTTCTCAGTCTTTAGTCCCTGTCCACGCATTCCACGTGCACCATTCCCATCGACTTCATATGTTGTATATCCAGTGATCTCATGTTTTTTGAGAATTTCTATAATATTTTCTTGTGCTAAAATCTCACAAGTTACTGTAAGCAGCTTAACGTTGTATAGTTTCACATGAATCCCTCAGTAATGTAATGGAATAAGTCTATCGTTCCTTCTCCAGTATGAACAAGTGTAGATATCATAAAGAGAATAGGCAATGTCACTATGATGTTGAAAGGGAATGTTATTCCCAAAGCAGATGTGATGTATAGGCTTGGTTTTGCCTGAGGAATTGCATGACGTAAGACAGCAGGTGCTGCAATAAACGAAGCACTAGCCATTAGCAATCCAAACATGACTGCGCCACCTACACTTAACCCCAGGGCAGTTGAAACTAGAACCCCAATTATTCCATTGAACATTGGCATGATAATGGCAAAAGAGGTAAGAAAAACTCCAACTTTTTTGATATCATCTAATCTTTGACCAGCAATTATCCCCATCTCAATCATGAAAATTACTATTGCTCCAGTAAACATATCATCAAATACTATTTTGATTGGTTGGAAGCCTTCCTCACCAATTATGTAACCAATTACAATACTTCCAAGAAGAATTACAATTGCTTTTCCAGTAATGGATTCATGCAATACTTTGGAAATTTTTGTTTTAGTTTGGGTTAATCCAATCTCAATATCTGAAGAATCATCATCTGAAAATGATTTTTTCTTTTCTTTGATCTGCTTTGATACTGCCATATTTGTCATAAAAATTGCCAAGATGAATGCAAGGGGTTCCAATACTGCAAGAATTGCTGCAATGTATCCTTCTGAAGAAACTCCTTGGTTTTTCAAAAAGGACAAACCAACAGAGAAGTGAACTGCACCTACTGCGCCATAGGTTGATGCCAATGCATACGAATCAAATAGATTGAACTTTCCCAGTCTTCTCAAAATTTGATAATGATTTAATGTAAACAACAAAGAAAGACCGATTGCAACTAACATTGGAATTAGCATATTTTCAAATCCAGTGTTTCTCATCTCAATTCCACCATGCAAACCAATAGCTGCAAGAAGATAGATTGGTAAGAATTCTGAAATAGCCTCAGGTATTTTCAAATCAGATTTTATTCTAGCTGCGATAATTCCAAACAAAAAGAAGAGAATTATCGGAGTAAGAAGATTAGCTTGTATTAATTCTAGGATTTCCATTTGAATATCTCAGAAAATTTTTGCTAGAATAAAAACCAAGAGAATTTGGCTATACGAATAGATGAATCAAGTAAGTAAATCCAATTGCAAATCCTGCAGCACCAGGAATAGTAATTATCCATGAAAAGACAATTTGTCTACTAACTTTCCAACGTACAGCACGTTTTCTTCTAGCAGCTGCTGAGCCCATAATAGTTCCAGTAATTGCGTGTGTTGTACTTGCAGGAATTCCAAGAGTAGCAAAGATTGCAAGCATTAAACCACCTGCAGTTTCAGCGCAAAATCCTTGATAAGGTCTTAGCCTTGCAACTTTAACTCCAAGTGTTTTGATTACTTTGTATCCACCAAAGAAAGTTCCTAATCCCATAGCTGCTGCAGCAGCTAAAATTACCCAAATAGGCATTTCAAATTCATCCATAAATCCTGTTGAGACCAAAATTAAAACAATTATTCCCATAGTCTTTTGTCCATCATTTGCACCATGAGTCAAAGCAAACCAACCTGAAGAAATTATTTGTAATCTACCAAATGTTCTGTTTACAATAGCAGGCCGTCTGCTTGCAAAAACAGTTATTATTAATCCAGTTAACAGTAAACCAAAAATTATTCCACCGATTGGTGCGATAATAATTCCTGCAAAAACTTTGGACAATCCACCATAAACTAGTTTTTCAAAACCTAATCCTGCAATTCCCGCACCCATTATTCCACCTACAAGGGAATGACTGTTAGAAATTGGCAATCCAAAGTAAGTACAAAGAGTACTCCAAGTAATTGCACCTGCCAGTCCTCCAATTATCATATAGATTGTAATGTCATCCATACTTACAATTCCTTTTGCAATAGTAGTTGCTACTGCAACACCAAAAATGAAAGGTCCAACAAAGTTTGCAACAGCAGATAAAGTAACTGCATGGAGGGGTTTGAGTACACGAGTTCCAATTACAGTTGCAACAGAGTTAGCAGAATCATTGAACCCGTTAACAAAATCAAAGATTAATGCTACTATTATTGCACCAATTGCTAACTCTAACATCTCATCACCTAGGTATATTTCAGAACGATATCTTCCACCACATCAGCTACATCAACACATCTGTCAGATGCAGTTTCTATGGATTCATAGATATCTTTGAGTTTGATGATATGGATTGCATCATTGCTTTCAAATAATTCTTTGATTGCGTCTCGATACATATCATCTACCGCATGCTCAATATCACTCGTATTTCTACAATGATTAATCATATCCTGAGGATTTTTGATGCGTCTTAGTTGTGAGACCATGTAATTAACCTCATTGGTTGCTTTGACTAATTCTTCAATCATAAGTTTAGTAAATGGTGGAGGAGACTCAATTTTGTAACTATACAGTCTTGCACCAATTCCATCAATAAAGTCAATTACATCATCTATTTTTGATGCAATTCTTTGCATGTCTTCTCTATCTAGAGGAGTGATGAATGTCTTGTTTAATTCTGAAAAGATTTGACGTGTTAAATCATCACCTTCAGATTCTAGTCGTCTAACTTTTTCTAATTTTTCTATATTTTTTAGATCATTAAGATAATCAAGTAATGCTTCAGAAGCTTCAACTGCTTTAGAACCTAAATCATCCAATATTTTTAGAATTTCATTTTCGTTGGATTTTACCCAAGATAACCATTGTCCCATGATTCACTGAATAAGTTTGATAACATAAGGTTAGTCAACATAATGTCTATTGTTCTATATAGTTAAACGATCAGCGCATTCAAATTATTTTGATCGGATATACAAATTATTAATTATGAAAAAATAAAAAATAAGAAAAAAAGATTTATTCTGAAGTAAAATCAGAACGCCAGTCTTGTGTGTTTCTAAGATCTTTTGAGCTTTGATTGTTTGCTTTTTCTACTTTGTACATTGCATCATATACAGGATTGTTTGGATGATATCCCTGACATTCAAAATCAAAGATGTTTTCTAGAGCAAATTTATTTTTCACATAACTCTCCTCAGAATTAGGATCTGTTTCAACAGAGTAATCAATGGCTCGACAATTTACATAATTAAAGCCACGAATTACTTCTCCATCAGATATGATTTCAACATCAATATCAACAAGAGCTACATTACTTGTTCCTGCCATTCCTTGAACTTTGATCTTTTTATCTACATGATTATACAAAATTGGATAATCACCAACAATGCCTCTAAATTCTATCGTAGGATAGGTTGCCTTGTCAATTACTGTTTCAGTGTTGGTATCTTCAGTAATAGATAGAACTTGGCTTTGTTTGAACATTGAAAACTCGATTGTTTCAATCCCATCTTCAAATGTAAAAGTAGAAATCACATCCAAGCCGCCATCAGTATTTTGAATTGGTTCTGCATACTCATTTGTGAACTGGGTAGTTTTCCATGTAGGAGTATCTCCTCTTAGAGAATCATAATACATGTTCAATCCTTTAAGTCCAGAACAAGTAAAGGTAGATTGTAGTACATTAACAAATCCACTCTTGCCAGTAAAGCCTTCTTCTTTGTCAGTCTTTGTTGTAATTTGGGCATCAGATACACGACAAGAGGTTAAATCAAATCCTCTCAAAGTAGATTCTGTATTTGAAAATTCTACTTTTGCATCAAAATCAATGTTAGAGGCAGTAGATAGTCCAGATACTTGGGTTGATCTATCAATTGCATCAAAGAGTAGAGGATAATAATCTAATACTCCTTCTACCTGGAATTCTGCTACAACATTTTCAGATGATTCCTCATAACCTGAATTTAGATTAAACACAGGGAATTGAATTTTTTCTGCCCCATTTTCAAAACTAAAGGTTACAAAGGTTCGCATATTATTTGCAAAATTAAATCCAGAGTCACCATAATCCGTAAGAGAATAATTTCTAGGGATCTTTGAATTATTATCCAAATCTAGTCCACTACATACAAAATCAATTTTATCTACAACTGCAAATCCAACTTCTTTGAAATAGCTTTCATATTCATTTGAATCAAGAGTTTCTACTTGATAGTTATCTATTCTACAGTTGTTGTAATCAAGTGTAATAATTGATTTACCTTCTTTTACAAAATCAACATCAACATCAAAGTATTTCATTTGGTGATCAAATGCTGCATTAGAAAATCTATACTTGTATGCCTCATCCATTGCTTTATGCAATAGTGGAGCATCAGTGACAGTTCCTTCTACTGAGAAGGTAGTTCCAGAATTATCTGAAAAACTTTCCCCCATCTCAAATACAGGAAATTCATATGTCTCAACTCCATCTCTGAATGTAAATGTTAGAACAGGTTGTACATCACCTACAATCTTGTATTCTCTATTTTCTTCTGCATGTACATTAGAGACTCCTATGGATGCTAGTGCAAATAGTGCAACAATGCCAAAAAGTGCAATGTTTTTTGTGTTTTTAAAAGTCATTAAATTCTAAAATTAATCTTTACAGTATAAGCTGTGAGATGGTTTTCTATTTGTAGAATATAATTCTAGATAGTGACAGTATTTCTATATAGTAATTTTTATTCTTCGCAGTTAATCAAGAGATCCTTACTTGAATCAAGGTGACATCGGTCAAAATCTTCACCGCCATCAATTACATCAGAGCCGGAATTTGCATAAATCAAGTCACTTCCAGACAGACCCTTTAGAATATCATTGCCAGAATTTCCTTTAATTGTATCACTTCCCTCATCTCCAGAAATAATATCATCTCCACTACCACCAAAAATACAATCATTTCCCAGACCACCATAAATTAGATCATTTCCTGCCATTCCAAATATCAAATCATCCCCATCAGTTCCAGAAATTACGTCATCTCCAGAAGTGCCTTCTATGAGATTATAATCAGAAGGATTTTGTCCGCATGTATTTACAGTAATTCTTTGATAATCAGTAGAACTGTGTCCAGCATTATCAAAAGCTATCCAAATAACATTGGTAATTCCAGGTTTGAATGATTCTGGGGCATTGTTTATGACTATTTTAATTCCACTAGCATCAGTTGCATTTGCAGTTCCCAAAAATACTTGAGTTTGAATGTCTTCGGCCTCTACAACTATTGATGGAGGTGCAGTAATTTCAGGCTTTATTTGGTCTCGTGATGGAGGTCTAACCTCTGCAGGGGCAACATAGTATGATTCTGCGGGTTGCTCAAAGAACTCTGTTTCAAATGATTGAATTGAATGGCTTTGTGAATCTACCACAAGTAACTCACCATTAATTCCAATTGCCAGTCCAGAAATTGCTTCAAATGAATTTGGATATGGACCATTTTGTGCAGCTAAATTAAGAAGTAGATTAGAATTTTCAGAAAGATGCAATATTCTACCAGTGTTAGAGTTTACAACAAACATGTCACCCAATGGAGAGACAGTGATTGCTTCTGGTGCAAATACATAGTTTGGATGATAAAATGAAAAAGACTCTAGTAACTCACCATCAGAGTTGAATTTTTCGATTTTTCCATTTCCCTTATCAGTGACAAAAATATTTCCTTCAGAATCTGAATCAATTCCAATTGCATTTAGAAACTGCCCAGGACCTAAACCGCTAGAACCAAATGATGAAACAAATTCCCCACCAGTAGAAAATATTTGAATTCTTTGATTACCTGTATCTACAACATAAACGAGATCATTGCTTATTGTAATTCCATTTGGGTAAAAGAATTGCCCATCAGCTGTTCCTTTTTTACCCCATGTTTGAATAAATTCTCCATCCAAAGAAAATTTTTGGACACGATTCAAATCACGATCTACGACAAATACAGAATCATCACTTACTGCAATCCCAGAAGGATTGTAAAAGTCGCCCAACTGTTTTCCACTATTTCCCCAGTGAGTCAGATATTCCCCATTACTTGAAAATTTTTGAATACGTTTGTTACCAAAATCAGTCACATAGATAGTACCATCTTCGCCTACTGCAACAAATTGAGGATGTACAAAGTTAGCAGGTTCTGTAGGTCCGTATTTTCCCCACTTGTGTAAGAGATCATATTCACCAGAGGCAAAAGATGATTGGACAAGGACATTAGCTAAAAGCAATACCGAAACAGTCACTATTGCATAAAGTAATTTCAACAAGTATTCATGACAAAGTTAGAGAAACATAACCAGAGTTAGCTAATTTTGTAATATTTGTCAACTTTATGTTAAAATGGTTTGTTCACTTCACGCGTAAACATATAGCTGGCAAGTCCAACCATAGCTAGCACAAATGCTACCAAAATTCCAAGGCTCAAAAGTATAGGAATGCCACCTTCTGACACACCTGTCATCAATTCTCTAACAAGCAATACCGTGTAAGTTACGGGATTTAGTTTTGCAATTACTGCTAGCCAATCAGGAAGTAGTTCTAAGGGAAATAACGCAGGACTAAGCATGAACAATGGCATCCCAAGAAAGTTTATCATTCCCCAGAAAGTTTCTTGGGATTTTGCAGTAGCTGCAATCATTACAGATATTCCAGAAAATCCTAATGAAAATAAAATGACAATTGCCATTATGGGTGCAATCATTATTGGATTTGGAAAATTAACACCTATTGCTAAAGCAATACCCAAAATCAAACTTGCCTGTAATGCAGCAATTAAAGAAATTGCAGACATTTTTCCTAAGGCTATTGCAGAACGAGAGATTGGAGATGAAAGAGCTTTGTTCATAAACCCATATCTTCTATCCCACAAAGTATTGACACCACCAAAGATACTGGTAAAAATGGCAGTTAGAATTATCACACCTGGTGCCATAAACTCAATGTATTCTCCTTCAAATCCAACGGATTGAATCAAAGGTTGAGTACCAGAAAAAGTATTTCCAATTACAATAATCCAAATTGCCGGCTGGATTAATCTAATTAAAACACCACTCCGAGATTTTTTGTATCTCTTTAACTCCCTCCAAAAAATAGTATATGCATCATACATTATAGTATTCATGCTCGTAACCTCTTCATCTTTGCGTGTTCGCGTTTTCGATTAAACCCGGAATCATCATCTTTAATTTCATGACCTGTATATGAAATGAAAACATCATCAAGTGTTGGTTGAGTTAAAGAAATTGATTTTATTTTGATTCCAAGTTCTGAGGAGATTTGAAAAATTTTTGGAATTACCTCAGTACCATTTGATGCAAAAAGAGTAAGTTTAGAGCCATCCTCATTAATTTTATTTACAAATTCAATTTTTCTAATTGCATCTAAGAAAGAATCACGCTTATCACTATCATCAATAACTATAGAAATTACTTCATTGCCCATGGCATTTTTCATTTTTTCAGGAGAATCTATCACCTGTATTTTTCCACCATCAATAATTCCAACTCTATCACATAGTTGATCAGCTTCTTCCATGTAGTGAGTGGATACAAAAATGGTCATGTCAAATTCAGTGTGGATTTTTTTGATATATTCCCAAATTTTTCTACGGGTTTGGATATCTAACCCCACAGTAGGCTCATCAAGGAACAAAACTTTGGGTCTGTGTAGCAGGCCACCTGCAATATCCAATCTCTTTCTCATCCCTCCAGAGTATGTGACAACTGCCTGGTTTTGTTTGTCAACTAGTTCAATTAATTCAAGAATATCATCGATTCTTTTGTTAATTTCGTTTTTAGGAATATGATTCAGTTTTGCTTGTAACAAGAGATTCTCTCTACCAGTAAGGTATTCATCAACAGTTGATTCTTGTTGAACATATCCAATATTTTCTCTTACTTGCTTGGGATTTGCAGTGACATCAAATCCAGCAATCAGAGCTTCTCCAGATGTCGGCTTTAGCAGGGTAGTTAAAATCATCATTGTTGTACTTTTGCCAGCACCATTTGGTCCCAAGAAACCAAAGATCTCACCCTTTTGAACTGAAAATGAAACATCATTTACAGCAATGACATCTCCAAATGATTTAGTTAGTGATTTTGTCTCTATGGAATTCAATACATTGATCGCAGTTGTCAATTATAAATTGCTAAGTATTGATTCGCTCGATCCTCATAAAAAATTTAAAGACCAAGTAATCAACTCATTACATGAAAGGATTATGTCAAAAATGCCACTCGTCAAATGTGGATATAACTATTCACGAGGGAGTTCCCGTGTGTGAAGTCTGTTCTAAAAAAACAGAATAAATAAAATTATTATTTTGAAAAAAGAAAATTAAGAAAGATTATTCAAGTTCCTTGAATTCATCTTTTGTCATTCTCAAAATGACTTTTTCGCCTACTCCCCAAATATCAGATTTGGAAAGTATTTTAGAATGCATTAAACCATCACTGACTTCAATTGATTCTAACTCATTGGTATCAGAATTTTTGTGTAATCGTTTTACTTTGCCAATTTTGTGTTGATCAATATCAGTTACTGGTATACCAGTTCTTACAGGAGGCCTACTAAGAAGCAGAGTCTCTTCTGAAAACTTGTCAATATAATCCTCAGACAGAAAATAGTCTCTACGAAATCCTTGATGGACAGTGACTCCGTTTACAACCAGTGTATCTTGGTTGATGTGAATATGTTTGACTTTGCCATATTCAATTCCTTCTCTATCGATGACTTTTTTTCCAGTAAAGGTATCTGCAGTAGCCATGTTGGCAGGCATTCCTTCTAGTTTTACGGACATGGTACAGAATCGACAGATTTGCTTATCACAGCGAATATCAGAAATTTCTATCAATGGGGTTAAATTACTTGACAGAAGAAAATTACGCATGAGGATTCAGGAAAAACTCTTCAGACCAGTTCTAACTACAAAGGGAAGAAAAACAGGCAAAGAGCATTCGGTGATGCTCAGAGCAGTAAATCATAATGGTAAAATCTATTTTTCAAGGCACAGACCAGATGGAGATTGGTTCAAAAATGCAGTAGCCAATTCAGATGTTAAAATCAAATACAATAACGAAGTATTCACTGGAAAAGCCCGTCTAGTAGAAGATGAGGAGTTGGACAAAAAGATTTCAATGTTAAAGTACCCAGGGGAAAAACGAGCCCTAGAGAAAAGAGTTACAATTGAAGTTGTTCTGGATTAAATTAATCATTTAGATTTTTTGAAAAATTTATACATATAGTAAACTGTCAGTCCACCTAAAACTAGAGTAATGACTACTAACGGAATGAATAGTTCAGTAGCAATTAGTTCACTAGAAGATATTGCAAGATCAGTTACTTCAATGGATTCAGTCAAGGATTCAGATTCGACAGATTCCAGTTCCATTTGGGATTCAGCAGAGATAGGAGCTGATGCAGATATGGATTCATCAGATGCTAAAAATTCTGAGGACTCTATACTTTTGGCAGATTCTTCAATTGATGAAATTGTTCTACTAGATACTGAATCAGGAACAGAAACTATTCTATCTTGTTGGATTTGAGTTGATGAAAACAATCCAGACAGTCCAGTTGCAATTCCAAGTCCTACAACTTTGTAAATATGTCGAAAGGATCTAACTAGCAGTTTGCTTTCTTTGGTTTTATCAGAGAGTTTAGGAGGAACAATTACGATACTAAATTTTGAAGCTGTGTAAATTTTCATGTCTTGTGATTTTGAATTTTTTTCAATTTTTGAGATTTTAACAACCCCAAGATCTTGTAGTTTCATTAAATGGTATTTTACTAATTGCAGTGATATGTCACTTTTTTGTGCTATTTGATTTGCAGATAACTCTTGATTGAACAAAAGTTGAAGAATTTCACGACTAGAATCATTAGAGAGTATCTCTCCATAGGACTTTATTTTTTCATCATCGGTTGCAAGAATTTTGATATTTTCAGAGATTCCATTCTCTTCTAATTCATCATTTGCCAATAGAGTTGATTATGAAATTCTAGTATATGTAAATTGATTGGTAAAATTAGGATTTCACTAATCCTTTTATCCCAAACTACAAAATAATAGTAATCACTAAATGCCAGTTTTTAAAAAAACGAATAACTGAAAAAAGTGAGGAGAAAAAAATGAGTACAAAAATAACAATACCAATAGTAATCGCAATTTCTGTCATAGTTACAGCAGGAATTATGTTTTCATTAGGATTTGATAATCAACCTCAAATCACACAGACACCTCAAACTGAAATTGTCTATGTAGAAAAATCAGTTTCAGAATTATTTGAGGGAACAAACGATGTTAAAAAAATATCATCACAAGAAGATCTAAAAACCATCCTTGAAACATCATCAGTACTTGGGGGAAATTTCTTCGATAACCGAATGTTCAGAACCAATATGGTAATGGAGGAGAGCATGGTAGCATTTGATGGAGATATGCAGTTAGCTGCTCCAGAATCAGCAAAATCAACATCAGGAGGTTCAGAGTATTCAACTACAAATGTTCAAGTTCAAAATGTAGACGAGCCAGACTATTTGAAAAATGATTCAAAATATGTTTACATTGTTTCACAGAACACTCTTTCAATTATTGATGCATATCCTGCAGAATCAGCAGAATTGATTCTAAAAATTGCATTAGATATCGAATCACAATATATCCAGAACATGTTCCTAAATGATAACAGACTAGTGATATTTTACAATGGACAAAGTGATGATGAGATTATTCCACAGTATGACTTTATTCCTAGACGCTCATACAGTTCTGTTACACATGCATTAATTGTAGATGTAACAGACAAAGAAAATCCTACTATTCTAAAGGACTATTCCATTGATGGTCATTTTATGGATGCAAGAATGATTGGTAATTACGCATACTTTGTAACAAATAGCCATGTAGACTATCAATATCCAAAACTGCCAGTAATTATGGAGGACTCTGTCCGAATCATGACTCCCGATGCGTATTACTTTGATAATGTAGAGCAATTTTCAAACTTTAACACATTAACTGCAATCGATATCTTTGGTGACAAAATAAATTCAGAGTCATTTCTGATGGGATACTCTGGTGCTTTCTATGTGTCAGAGGATAATTTCTACTTGACATATCAGCAAAACATGCCTTTTGGGTTTTATGAGAATTCATCACGTGACAGATTCTTTGATGTGATAGTACCATTATTGCCAAACAACATACAAGAGCAAATAAAATCAATCCAAAATGATTCGTCAATTAATTCATCAGCTCAATGGATAAAAATTTCAGAATTTATGCAAGAATCTTACAATCAAATGGATAAAAAAGATAAAGAAGAATTATTTGATAAAATCAGAGAAGCACTAAACGAATACGACGCTAAAATTCAAGAAGATATTAGAAAAACAATAATTCATAAAATTTCAATCGATGAGGATAAAATCGAATATGTTGCCAAGGGCTCAGTTCCAGGTAGACTACTAAACCAATTCTCTATGGATGAAAACGGAGATAGATTCAGAGTTGCAACTACTACAGAGTATTACATTCAGCACCAAGGAACAGTTCGTGCAAATGCAGTGTATGTTTTAGATGAGCAACTAAAAATTGTAGGAGAGCTTGAAGAGATTGCACCAGATGAGAGTATCTTTTCTGCAAGATTCATGGATGACAGGCTATATTTGGTCACATTCCAACAGATTGACCCATTCTTTGTCATAGACCTATCTTCAGATACTCCAAAGATCTTGGGAGAATTAAAGATTCCAGGATTCTCAAATTATTTGCATCCATATGATGAAGAACATGTTATTGGGTTTGGCAGAGATACTAAAGAAATTGACAATGGTAGAGTTCAGCAATTAGGCATCAAAATTGCATTGTTTAACGTATCTGATGTGAAAAATCCAAAGGTCGCCGATGAATTCATCATAGGAGACAGTTCAACACATTCTGAAGCCCTACACAATCACAAGGCATTCTTCTTTGATAAAAAAAGTGGAATTTTATCAATTCCAATTAGTGGGGATTCAAAAGATCTCAGTGAATCATCAAGTGGCAAAATGTTTGCTCCAGAATATAATCGATGGAGTGGATTCTATGTATTTGATTTGGATAAATCAAATGGATTTGAACTTAAAGGAACAATTACACATTCTGATGAGGACTCTAGATATTACGGAATGGGCAATGCACGAACATTCTATATTGATGATGTCTTGTATACTGCATCTGAAGGGTATCTAAAGATGAACTCTAAGGATAATCTAGATAAGATAAACTCAATAAAATTTGAGAATACTGGAAAATTCATTGATTACTTGGAGGAAGAAGTAATTCGACCTGCTATACCAGATGAACAATAGTGGAAACACCTCTTCGGTCAAATTCAACATCATTTTCAATTTCGCTCAGAGTTACAGTAAATGAAATAACATCACGGGGTTTTGCATTTTCTGCATGTAATTTTAAATGAATGTCAAGCATCTCAGATTCTTGAGTTGGAAGATTTTCTTCTTCTAAGTATGCATCACATGTAGATTCAATTCTAAATCTATCATCTTTGAAATGAAATCCTAGTTTCATTTTTCTTCCTTCCCTTCCACTTCCCTTTACATTAACATCAATTATTCCAGGACTGGTTTCAGTATAACCTGATTTGTGATTAACAAAAACACCAATTTCAAGAGGCTTTCCTGCTGTTGATTCAGCCATTTTTTGAATTCCATCATTCATAACCACATCAACTGCTTTGATAGATTGTGCAACTTTAGCTATCCATTCGTTTGTTCTCTTTATGGTAGCTTGGATTCCTGCACGTCGTCTCTTGTCTTCATCCTCAGGGAGTTTGTAGTAATCAACCCATGCCTCATAGTCATGTGAGATGTCTTCAATAAAATCAATGCATGTTCGCTTGTAATCATCAACGTTATCTGTTCGCAGAGAAGCATCATCTGTTCTCATTCCATCAAAATCCATAGGCATTGCCATATTGATGATAAATCCCAGTTCTAAAAAAACCAATCTTGAGAGAAATTAATGATTATAATAGGAATTTTTCAAAGGTAAATCATGATATTTTCAGAACTAGTCGCAGATTTGCAAGCTCACTTAAACAAAGATCTTGCACAGATTAGATTTCTATTAAAGAAAAATCCAGCGATGGCTTATACAAGAATTGTAGAGATTGGAAAAGAGGTAGGCAAAAAATACAATATCAAATTGATTGTTAATTTTCCAAAGCAAGGAAAAATTGAAGAATTTGAAAAATATGGAAAAAGGGATCTGAGCTTAATCATTGATTATGATAGAAAGCGATTTCCCATAGATAGAGAAATTATCAAACAGAAAGCAGTTGAAATGCTAGGCGATGTTAAAACTGAAGATGCCTACATGTATGAAAATAAAGAAGGAGTAAGAGTATTTACCAATGATTGGAAGATAGATATTCTTCCACACTCAGTACACATTTGGACAGACTTTGATGATAATGTTACAGCATTTTGTAATTGGTTGATGGAAAATGCTTATGAGATGAAAAAATTATAGTCTTAAAGATTCTCGAGTTTTTCAAGTAATTCCTGAGCTTCGGTATTTTTTGGTTCTAGTTTGACTACACGTCTGCAACAATCAATAGCTTCATCTTTTTGTTCTAAAGCCAAATGTACATTTGTTTTCAGAGTTAATGTTTCAACATCATTATTATCTAATTCAAATGCTTTTTCAAAATAAGGCAATGCTCGTTTTGCATCATCAACAATAAAAAATGCACTACCCAAGATAAACATAAAATCATGATCATCAGAATATTCAGATTCTAAATTCAAACCATATGAAATAGCCTCATCATATTCTCCATCCTTTAGCAGTTTTTTGATATGACGTTTAGGGTGTTTGAAAAGACCTACCATAATTGTTCATTATTTGGAAAAAATTGTTGTAATTTGAATGTAGAACAAGGGACTTAGCCGTACCATGCATCAGGCTCTGCACATGAAGAAGTTGAACTTTAACTAGATGTTGGAATTTTCATTATTCCTTGTTCAATTAAGAATTGAATTCCTCCTACAAACGAGTCATCATCAATTGCACCATCTGCCCACCATCCGGCGTTATTTTTAACCCAATCAGGAATTGCACTAGAACTACTGCCAGTACCCTGTTGTGTTGGAGGAATCTTCATGATGCCTTCCTTAATTAGGAATTTGATTCCTTCAACAAAGGATTTGTCATCAATTGAGCCATCTGCCCACCATCCGGCGTTATTTTTAATCCAACTAGGTATTTCTTGTAATGGTGCGGCCCCATCACTTGGATATATCGTAACTGGAATCTTTAGATAATCAGATGGAACATTTGGAACTATAGTGGGAGGTGCTAATCCATATACCCAAACTAAATAATTTACAGTACCAGGATCCTCTTTTACAATCATATCAAGAATGTATTGTCCAGATGGAGAATAAAGGAAATTCTTACCATCTTCTTGTGCCAATGAACGAAGTGGAGTCAAATTATTATCAACTACGAGGAAATCAAATTGAACTTGATTTAGAAATTCAGTGTCATCATATTTGCTGATAAACTTAATCAGCCATTGCATTTCACATCCTTGAACAGGATCTTCAGGACCATAGAAAATATGAATTTGATAGTCAAAGTTGTTTGTAGGTTTCTTCACACTAGCTTCTTTTTCAAAATTAGTATTACATCCAGCAGCTATGAATTCATTTGCTGTTGAAGTGTATTGCGCAATTGGAGATGTTTGAACATTTTCTCTATATTCTAATAATGAAAACTCATATTCTGTTGGAGGTATTCCTTCTGAGACATGTGTGTATGTCTTAGCCTTTACAGGGAATGGAAAGTCATCTACAATCCACACCTTACTTGTAGCACCTCCAGTTTTCCATCCAACTTGAACAGTATCCCAAGTACCTGACGGAACTACAACTTTTTCAATTTTCATTGGCACAACTTGCTCTCCACCAATATTTCCAATCTTTCCCCAAGATTTTGCACTAAAGTCTTTGGGTCCTTTACCTCCTGAGCTACCATCAGATGTTGCAAAAGCAGATAACCAAACTACTGATGATTTGAATGCACCTCGGTATAGACCCAATTCTTGGCTACCACCAGTTGGTTCTGGGGCAATTTTTCCAAGTTCCATTTCACCAACAATTATTTTTTTACCATCAAATACTGCGACTTCTGCCAGCCATTTGGTTTCAGTTCCGACTTGTATATCCCCCTTGATCCACAAATCCATTTCAAATGGAGTGCATTCCTTGTAGTCCACATGACACATAGAATAAGAAAAGAAATCACCTTGCTTCAGACCTTCACCGGCATACCAGCTTCCTTCTTTTTCAACCCCGCCAGATTGAAATTGTGCAAAAGCATCAGGACTAGAAAAGGAGATCAAAAGTAATCCAGAAATTATCGAAAATAACAATAGTAATGCTTTCAAATCTGAAAAAAATAGTCAAAACGGATAGTTAAACGTTTTTCAAAAATGTAAATAATGACAAAGCGGGCAGGGAATTCTTATTCAAATAAGCAAATATAGAGGCAAAAGTACAGAAATTCCAGAAATGTGTGAATGTTCCAAAGTCCACTTGTTTGAAGTAGAGTTCAAACTAGATGGAATGACAGTAGTCCCTACACACAAAAATTGCGGTTTTGCACTAGATGAGAAACAAGCAGACAAGTTCCAGAAAGAGTTAGTTAAATCATGGGGCTTTGAGGAAGAAGAGGATTAATCAAAAAATAAAAAATTAGTATTGGAACTAATCCAATTACATATCTTTAGTTGCTTCTTTACAAACGTCTGTATTACATTTGCAATCAGCACTGCATATGCAATGACCTTGCATTGCACAATCACATGAGTAATCTGGATCGCCGCTGTCAGCTTCGCATCCACATGCTTGATCTACCATGGTAAACTAGGGATTTTACTTATTTTAAAAGGTTAGTACATACAAGTAGATTATTACGCACTTGAAAGAATTCCAAGAATTTCATTGCAAGATTTTTGCACCAATTCAGATTGTTGCTGTATGAGATTTGTATCAGCCTCAACATCAAAGGCAATCTTTAGGATATGGAAAAGATCAGGGTTTCTGGAGATTGTATCTTTGATTTTTACAAAATTGGTCTTATTGACATATCCCAGATAGAAGTAGCAATCAGAAATCATAGAATTTGTTACAAAGAAATCATATTTTTGTTGAATTATTTGAGAGTGGTTATTTTTTTCAATTAAATCTGAAAATCCTATAGTAGATTTTAGCATTCGTTCAAGCAAGGTAGGAGTTGCCCTCTCAATGCCAACGGTTTGGTTTACCATTGCAATATGTTCGTTGATTGGAGTACTGTGTAATTTTCGTAATGAATCTAGCATATGGGACGGACTAGAAGGCAGATGGTTTATTGAGGAAATAGCATTTGCCAAATAGTAGGTGGCACATTTTTGCCAACAGGGAGCAAAAACATCTGAGGAATTAATTCCCTCAATTGCTTTTTGGGAACAGAATTGGGATTCAATCAAACAGTTTTTTGCAAAATCAGAAAACAGTGATGCATGTTTTTCATTTATCTTAGAAATCAGCATTCGTAAATCCCAAGATTCATCATGAAGAATTTTTAATTTATGATATTGGATTAGTTTTTCAGAATTTGTTTCAGACAATGACGCATGATGGACAACTATGAAATTATCATCATAGGAAATGACATTATCAGTTTCTAATTTTTCATCAAAAACAAAAACATCATAATCACATGAATCAAAAGACAAGTCAGATATTCTACATCCGCCTAATCCAATTGGGAAATTAGATAAATCATTGTCTGCAATGAAATTTTTAAAATCCATGTTATTTTCTAAATAGGGTTTTTCTATAAAGGAATCAACTCACAAAGATTAACAATTTCATTCAAAGTCAAAACATTTCCTTTAAATTAAGATTTGATTTGATTTTTAACAAGCTCCTATAGTGTAGTCCGGTTAAGCATTTTGGCTTCTCAAGCCAAAGACTCGGGTTCAAATCCCGATGGGAGCATTACACTTTTGGGTATATAATTAGATCAATTTCAGATTTTGCTAATTCCAAAGTTGGGATATTCAAGATGGGGTTATAAACAAAAAAAATTGAATGGGTTTTGTAGGTATGCAGTTAGTAAATTCAATTGAGAATGTATCTGAAGATTATCAAATATTATTGGAACAAACCAATTCACTTTTAAATAAAATTAAAAAAAATGTTGGATTTTATGATTACAAACACAACATCATCAA
>JABDOO010000149.1 GCA_013043295.1 Candidatus Nitrosopumilus sp. | reverse complement strand
CTTTTGATACATCTTCACCTGAAACTATACCTGCACCACAGAGCAATTTTGTTTTATTTTTTGAATCATTTACTATGCTTGCAGCTTTTGCAATCAATTCTGGTTTTTCTTTTGAAACTGCTTTACCAGAACCAATCAATTCAGGGGGTTCGATTGCAATATAATCTGGATTTAACTTAACGTATTTTTTTACTTCTGCAATATTTTTTACACACAGAATGGAAATCATTTTTAATTCTTGAAGTTTTAAAATTAATTTTTCTATTTCTTTATGTGGAATTCTATGTTCGCTATGGTTGATTAGTGATCCTTTTACTTTGGATTTTTTTAATAATTCTGGAATTACAAAACCCGTAGTACTTCCAATCTTTGAATTATCTATATGCTGAGCCAAAATTGGAATTGAACTATTTGAGACTAAACCAATTAAATGCTGTGGTGGTGATATTGCTATTTTTACTTTATATTTTTTAGATATTTTCTCTGCCGTCCTAACAAATTTAATTATCTTATCTCCAGCAATTTCTTCGTAATTTTTACAATTAATTACAAACATCTTTCTTTGGATTTTCTACATTGTATTTATTCCTTGATTGTGTCTATAGTGTTTTAGATTGCATGTCATATCGTTTCTTCATTCCCAAAACGATTATCATTAAAATTAGTCCTGACATGTTTGTACCTATGATGAATACATCATCTACTATTATCCCATAAATCAGCCACAAAATTGACCCTGCTGCAATGAAAATCATTAGAAATTTTGAAACATCTTTGAGTCTTTTCGTCTTGTACCCTTTGTAGATTTGTTCTACCCATCCCATTAAAATCAAAATTCCTGCAGCGACTCCTAAAACTGTTAGTAGTGTCCCATCTACCTCCATTTCTTATTTTAACTCCAAAAAAATTCATCCAATCCTGTTTGTTTTGGTTTTCCTAACATGGTATCAAAATCTAGATCCATTGAAGATGTAATTTGTTCTAATGTGGATTCCATAAATTCCATGTATTTTTTGGAATCAATTTCTTCTTTCTTTGCTAATTCCACTGGTTTTACTCCTGGCTTGTTGAGAATTTTGATAAATGAAATTTTATCTCCTTTTTTAATTTCCCTAATTGACTCTAACTGTTTTGCAGCCCTGATGTGTTGTGGAATTGTTTTGACATATTCGGAAGGTGCTTTACTCAGCATCACATTAAATGTTAAATCTTTTAAGGGAATTTCTTTTGCTTCAACCTTTTTACCACATGTGGCAATCTTTTCACTGATTTCTTGTTTTGCTTTTACAAAGTCTTCCATGGTTTGCACTTTAGCTAAAACATCAATTAACTCATAAAACAAATTTTTGATAAATGCTGGAGTGTGGGATTTTTTCCCTGTAAGCCCTTTTACATCTACTTTGCCTGATTTTGTGACCCCTAGATAGTTTTTCTTTCTATTACTTAGTACGCAATACCTGTATGTCTTGTCAATTTCCAAGTCTACCCCGTGATCTTTTTTTGCTTGGTCAATTACAATTTTAATTTGTTCTTGGGTGGGGTTTTTGATAAATAATGAGTCTGTATCTCCGTATAGTACTTCAATTCCTGCACCTTCACATTTTTTAATTGTCTCTAAAATTGTATATCTTCCAATAGCAGTTGTTGCTTCTGCAACAGGCAAAAAATACAATGGAAATATTTCTGCACCCATTACCCCATAACTAGCATTAAGAATCACTTTGAGTGCTTGACTGACAACTGTGTATTGTTGCCTCTGATCATCAGTAAGTGTCTCTTTTTTTGATAAACTCTTGTAGTAATTTACTCTCAAATCTCTAAGTGATCCAATAATCATTGATGTGAGGCCATTTTTCTTTGAGCAGGCCCAGTGGTTTGTTTGTGGTATTGTATTTTTTTTACACTCATCATGAGAACATCTTACTGTTTCATAAGATAGGTTACGAACTTTGATAATGCTGGGATATAGACTTGCAAAATCCATTACCACTACATCAAAATGAATTCCCTCCTTAGGTTCTACAACTAGTCCTCCACGATATTTCTTATCTTTGATTACTGCATCTGACATTACACCCTCTGATCTTCTTTGCAGCTCTTCACGTTTTGGAATTAAGCAATTTCTTCGTCTGTGCTCATAATACAGTAGACTTCTGATCCACTGTGATACTCCCATTCTGGCAATATCGTCAATTGGCATCCTTCCAATTCTTGCAATGATTACAAGTAGGTCCATCATCAAATCTTTGTTAAAGCTTGTAAGCTCGTATGTTAGCAGAGCATCATTGTAACAGTAATTTGCTGTTTGGTATAGTGATAACTCGTCAAATTCTAGACCATAATCTATCTTTTCTTTTCCCAATAATGCTTTTGATACACTGTTAAGAGAAAAATCTGTATATTTTTGACTAAACGCATAGATTTGAAATGAGCGATTGGAAAGAACTTTGTACAAATCAAGATGCACTCCTTCTTTGAGAGTTGCAGAATCTCTCATCATGTAAAGTGGGTTTTCTGAATTTTTTATTCCCAACCTCTCTGCCCTGTTGTAGAGGTACGGTAAATCAAATTCATCACCATTGTACGTAAGTACAAATGGAAATGTTTTGATTATGTTAAATGCATCCTGAATCATTTCTTTTTCTTTATCTAAATCATAAAATGTGACTTTGATGTTTTGTTCTAATTCGTTATTTCCTTCCTCGGTTCCGTCTGTTTTGAGCACAAAAATTTGATCAAATCCATCTGAACCTTTCATTCCAATTGCTGTGACTTTCTTTTCAGCTAATTTCGGATCTGGAATTCTTCCTATCTCTGCTTCCACTTCTATGTCTACACTTAGTCGCTTTATTTTGGGAATGGGTTGGTTTAGTAATTCTGCCCACTCTGAAATGTATTTTTTAAATTCTTCTGCATCTACCATGCTTTCACTATCTACTTTATCCCATAGCAGACTCTTTAGCGCAAGTTTTACTTCTTCTGAAATTTCTAAATCATGTGATTCTATTTTTCCATCTTTGATTTCATAATATTTTCCAACAATTAATTTTCTATCATAAAGATAATTTTCATAATATTTGATGTCTGATTCCCATGTCTCAATGACATTTCTGATACTTTTATCTCCTGCAGTGCCTCCAATTGCAAGAGGATCTGCAACAGTAATTTTTGACATGTTGACTTTTTCATCTTTCATTAAATCATATCGCTCAACTGTTTTGATTTCTAAAATATCCTCCCTTTCTTGTAAAAAATCTAATTCATCAGGTGATAATCTTGAATAACAATATGGCTTGTGATTAATCTCATCTTTCCATAAAAATAATTTTTTAGATTCTGGCTCATAAAATTTTAAAACAGCTGATTTTGAAATGTTGTCATATGTTGCTGATAC
>JABDOO010000030.1 GCA_013043295.1 Candidatus Nitrosopumilus sp. | reverse complement strand
TATTTGTAAAGGGAGAAATTGATGGAGCATGGGTTGCAGAACCTTGGGCTACAATTTTGGAAACTGAATTAAATGGACAGCGATTGTTCTTTGAAGAAGAACTTTGGCCTAATCAAGAATTTGCATCCGTTCTTTTGATTGCAAATGTAAATTTTATAGAAAAAAATCCTATATTATTTTCTAATTATTTAGATTCACATCATCAAACAGTCGATTGGATAAACCAAAATCCTGTAGAAACAAGAGATGTGTTTAACACTTTTTTAAAATCACATTTAGGTCAACCTTTGTCTGATGATGTTGTAGACATTGCATTATCTAATCTTGTAATTACAGCAGATCCAATTCCTGAGTCCATCCATTCATTTGCTGAAAAGGCAGATTCCTTAGGCTATCTTGGAAGAAATGGATATGATTTGTCTGGAATTTTTTACTACTTTGATACAAATTCCATTGAAGGAGATAATACCACATGACTAAACTTGAGGCAAAAAATATTGTAAAATATTTTAGTCATGATTCTCATAAACTCAAAGCTCTGGGAGGTATAAATCTCAAAGTTGAGGCAGGAGACTTTGTATGCTTGGTTGGTCCATCAGGTTGTGGAAAATCTACATTTTTGCGTATAGTTGCAGGCTTGGAAAAACCAGATGAAGGGCAGATTCTCTTTGATGGCAGAAATGTTACTGAGACTGGGCCTGAAAGAATTATGGTCTTTCAGGAGGGAGCATTGTTTCCATGGCTTAAGGTTCAAGATAATGTAGAATTTGGATTAAAGATGGCCGGTATTCCAAAAGAAGAACGATCTAAAATATCTCATAGATATTTGGATATGATGCAATTAACAAAATTTGCAGATTCTTATGTTTATCAACTCTCTACTGGAATGAAACAACGTGTAGCAATTGCAAGAGCTCTTGTAATGGATCCTGATGTATTGCTAATGGATGAACCCTTTGCTGCACTTGATGCACAGACCCGTGATTTACTATTAGTTGAAATGCAATTGATTTGGGAGAAAACAAAAAAGACAATTTTGTTTGTAACTCATAGTGTTTCTGAAGCTGCAGTACTTGGTACCAAAGTCGCAATTTTTAGTAATCGTCCATCTGTAATTAAAAAAGAAGTTGACAATAATTTCCCAAGACCTCGAGTAACTGAGGATGAATCTTTAGTAAAATTCCAACAAGATATTTTGACAGAGCTTAGACCCGAGGTAAAGAAAAGACAAGAGTGATAATTTTGGCAAAGAACTTTACTCCTCATAGAATTGCATTTTATATTGGAATTGTTGTAGTATGGCAAATTATTGCCATGATTGGAATATGGCCTGACAACATATTTCCATCTCCATACGAAGTTGCCGAAGATTTAGCTTATGGTGCAGCTGATGGTGGTTTGTTATATGGAATCGCAACCAGTATGTGGAGACTTGTTATTGGGCTGGCAATTGCAATAGGAGGAGGAATAATTCTTGGAATTTTTATGGCAAGAGTTGAAGTGATCAACCAAACTGTGGGGTCTCTAGTTTTGGGATTACAATCAATTCCTTCAATTGCTTGGGTACCATTGGCAATACTTTGGTTTGGATTGACAGATGGTGGAATAATTTTTGTTACAGCAATTGGTGCTATTTTTGCAGTCACAATTAACACCTATACTGGAGTCAAAAACATCAATCCGCATTTTATCGAAGCCGCAAGAAATATGGGCGCAAAGGGAAGTCAGTTAATTACTGCGGTTCTAATTCCTGCAGCATTTCCATACATGATTTCTGGCTTTAAACAAGGCTGGGCCTTTGCCTGGAGAGGGGTTATTGGTGCAGAAATTCTATTTTCCTTCCTAGGATTAGGATTTCTACTCAATGCTGGTCGCTCCCTAAATGATGTGTCTCAAGTAATTGGAATTATGATAATAATTATGGCAATTGGTTTGGTAGTTGATGGTGTAATTTTCAAGCGACTTGAAAACAAAGTAATGTCTCGTTGGGGATTGAGATGACCCTTCTATTGTTTAATTTTCAATGATACTAGAAATGCACAAATTATTATTGCTATTGCAAAATACATTACCGCAACATAATCAAATGCAAATGCTATTGCCCCTGCAACTACAGGACCAATAACTGTTGCAATGGATAAGGTTGAACTAAATATTCCTGTTGATGTTGAACGAGGATTATTTTCCATCAAATGAAAGTTTCCTCCAATAAACAAAAATGCCCAAGTAGCTCCAACTAGTGACATAAATGGCATCGCCATCCACCATTCTGTTACTACAGACAAACCCACAAAAACAAATGTTGTACATCCAATTCCAATTTTAAATTTTGTTACATTAGATAGATGAATTTTACTTGCCATTACATTCATGAAAATAAATGCTGTCAGTGTATTTGCTACATATACTATTGAAATATGATATAATTCTCCACCCAATTTTTCTACAATCATTATTGGGAGAATTACCCACACTGCAGCTGCACCAATATGTCTTAGTAATAATGATAAAAATAGAAACTTATTTTTTGAAATTACCTTTTTGGTGGTTCCTGGAGTTATCTCTTTTACTTGTTCAGGATTTGGGAGTTTAATTGTAAATAACAATCCAATCAAAAATGAAGCTGCACTTAAAATGAAAATTAACTTTAGATCATTTGCTATTCCTGCAGCTGCAATTCCAGCAAGCCAACCTAAGGCATGAAATGAGATTACTGTTGCAGCTCTTTTTTTGTCAATATTTGCTTCATAGGTATATGCAATCATTGCAGGAATCATGATTCCACTTGCAACACCAGCTGCTATTCTGACCAAGAAAAACATACCAAGATCATCGGCAAAATAATGTAATCCAAATGCTATGGCACATCCGATGAAGCCAATTCGAATGAATTTGAGCCTAGTTCCTTTCTTATCAGAGTGTCTACCAAAGTAGATTTCAGATAAAATCTGAGCAAAACTAAATGATGCTACTAGCAGCCCAATTTCAAAAATTGAGTCTGTTACTCCTTTTGCAATAATAGGCATGAAAACAAAGATTATAGAAATTCCGGCATGTTGAAAAAATGTGGCACTACGAACTAGATTGTTAACTTGAGACTTTTGCATAAATGTACATAAAATTACCTCGCACCTAATTTCAACATACGTATCAAACTACAATCTCTGAAGTCATTTCTGAAAAGAGTTAAACTGTGCAGGAATATTTTGAAATTGGGATGACTCAAAAAGAACCATTTCTTGATGCAATGAAAAATCGCATCTTATTGTTTGATGGAGCAATGGGAACTGAAATTCAAAGACATGATCCACAACCTGAAGATTTTCCAAATAATCAAGATGGTTTTAATGATGGATTAGTAATTACACATCCTGAATGGATTAAACAAATCCATAGAAATTATTTAGATGCTGGAGCTGATTGTATTGAAACAAATTCTTTTGGTTCAAATAAAATTAAACTGGATGAATACGGTTTTGGAGATCAAACTATTGAATTTAATAAAAAAATTGCAACACTTGCATCCGAAGTTTGTGCAGAATATTCTGATAAACCACGATATGTAATTGGTTCCATGGGTCCAACTGGGTATCTTCCTAGCTCTAATGATCCAGATTTGGGCCAAAAACCTCTTGATGAAATACGTGAAGCATTTGAACTACAAGCTGAGGGATTAATTCTTGGTGGAGTTGATGCATTACTAATTGAAACAAGTCAAGACATACTTGAAGTAAAATTAGTTATTGAGGCTTGTCATAATGCAAGAAAAAAAACTGGTAAACAAATTCCAATTATTGCTAATACTACTTTGGATCAATATGGAAAAATGCTACTTGGAACTAACATCCAAGCTGCATACACGACTGTTTCGGATATGGGAATTGATGTATTTGGATTGAATTGCTCAACTGGCCCCCTTGAGATGACTCCTAGTGTTCAATGGCTTGATGAACAAAATGAGCATAATGTGCTAGTAGTTCCCAATGCTGGAATGCCTGAAAATGATGGTGGTCAAGCAGTTTACAAAATGACTCCCGAAAATATGGGTAAGGCATTGGGAGATTTTCTTAATGATTACAAAAAAGTTCGAATCATTGGTGGTTGCTGTGGGACAAATCCTGAACACATCAAGGCTTTGAGGAAAGTAATTGACGAAAAAGCCAACTCTATCGAGGGTTAAGTATTTACAAAAACGGATGTGATTTTACAACATTGACAGTTCCAAGAGTAAGTTCCGCATTAAAAGCAGTAGATCTTAAACAAATTCCTCCACCACTAATTATTGGAGAAAGGATCAATACTCAGGGCTCTCGTAAAGCCAAGAAATTAGTTCTTGAAGATGATTATGAAGGTCTAGTTGATTTGGGCAGAATTCAAGTTGAAGACGGAGCTCATTGTCTTGATGTTTGTGTTGCTACCACTGAACGTTCAGATGAAAAAGAGTTTATGTTAAATTTAGTTAAAAGATTAAGCTTAGAGATAGATGCTCCACTTGTTATTGATTCAACTGATCCAGAAGTTATAGAAGCATCAGTTACTCAGATTCCTGGAAGACCAATAATTAACTCAATAAATCTCGAAGGTGATGGAAGTCGATTTGAAAAATTAGCTCCTATAATGGCAAAGTATGGCTTACCTGCAATTGCATTGTGTATTGGACCTGAAGGCATGGCAAAAACACCTCAACAAAAAGTCAGTACTGCTGAATTACTTTTTGAAACGGGAAAAAAATATGGATTAAAAATTGAACAATTTATCTTTGATGTTCTTACATTTACTTTGGCAACTGGTGAAGATGAATTCCTTGATGCAGGCAAAAATACACTAGAAGGAATCAGACTAGTTAAAGAAAAATTCCCAAATTGTTTCACTACATTAGGTCTAAGTAACATTAGTTTTGGTCTTTCACCATATGCCAGAAAAATTCTAAATTCTGCATTTTTGTATCATGCAGTAAAGAGTGGTCTTGATACTGCAATAGTCAATGCAAAAGAAATCATACCTTATGGTGAAATTGATGAGAAAGAGAGAAAACTTGCAGATGATCTAATCTTTAACACTCATCCAAATGCCTTATCTGATTTGATTACTCATTTTGAGAATGCAGGGCCTCAAAATAGTACTGCTTCAAAGAAAGTTGATGTTGATCCCTCATGGCCTGCAGGTAAACGGGCAAACTTTAGAATTGTAAATAGACTAAAAGATGGAATTCAAAATGATGTCGTATCTGCTATTGCAGAGAAGATTGGAAAAACTGACATTGTCAAAAATTCTGAAGGCTTTTTGTCTATTGATTTACCAAAGGAATCTACTCATGATGGTGCAATTAAAACTCTCAATGAAGATTTACTTCCAGCTATGAAAGAAGTCGGTGATAAATTTGGTGCAGGAGAATTGATCTTGCCATTTGTTCTAAAATCTGCAGAATGCATGAAAGCTGCAGTTTCAGAATTAGAAAAATATCTAGTCAAAGAAGAGGGAACAAGTAAGGGCGTACTAGTCTTAGGGACTGTTTATGGTGATGTTCATGATATTGGGAAAAATCTAGTAAAAACTATTTTTCAAAATAATGGATATACAGTGCATGATTTGGGAAAACAGGTTCCATTACAAAAATTCCTTGAAAAAATTGATGAAACAAAACCTGATGCAATTGGTCTATCTGCACTACTAGTTTCCACTTCAAAACAAATGAAATTCTTTGTAGAACATGCAAGAAAAAACAATATGAATATCCCAATTCTTTGTGGTGGTGCTGCAATCAACAGCAATTACATAAATCGAATTGCAAAAGAAGATGGGATTTATGAACCGGGAGTATTTTATTGCAATACCATGTTTGAGGGTCTCAAAACAATGGATGTTTTGATTTCAGATAAAAAACCTAAACTCTTAGCTGATTGGAAAGAAAAATTGGAGAATTGGAAAGAAAAATCTTCTACAGTAATAGATCCTGACACACTTCCAAAAAGTGACATAAATCCTGTTGACGCACCTATTTTAAACACAATTGGAGAACCAATCAGATTAAAATCTGACCAAATCAACATGGCAGAAGTTTGGACCATGATTGATAAAAAATCCCTATTCAAACTATCTTGGGGTTTGAGAGGAAAAGCAGGCTCTGAATCTGAGGCTGAACATGAACAATTGTTAACTGAATGGAAGATTAGAATAATTCGAGAAAAACTCTTTGAGCCAGAAATTGTCTATGGCTATTTTAAATGTCATGGTAATGATAGAAAATTACTCGTTGAAAATCCTAATGGCGATAATGTTGAATTAGAATTTCCTCGTTCTACAAAACCTGAACATCTTTGTTTAACAGATTATTTTGGTGAGAATGATATTGTTGCATTTCAATCAGTTACTGTGGGCAATAAAGTAGCAGATATTATTGAACAATGGAATAAGGAAGACAAGTATACTGATGCTTATTATCTTCATGGGCTTGCAGTTGAAGTTGCCGAAGCATTAGCTTCATGGGTTAATCTAAAAATTAAGACTGAGATGAAATTAGAAAAAGGTGGTTTAAGATATAGTTGGGGATTTCCTAGCTGTCCTGATGTGTCACAACACCATTTGGTATGGAAATTATTACAACCTGAAAAATCTGGAATGACTTTGACTGAATCTGGACAAATCATTCCTGAGCAGTCAACTGCAGCAATTGTAGTTCATCATCCAGATGCAAAATATTTTGTTCTTTAATTATCTCTTTTTTCTAAAAAATCACTTAATCCATTAAAGTCACTAGGTGATGTGAGCAATACATCGCCTGTAATTTCATGTGTCTCGTGCAACAACTCTTCAAATTTTTTACTGTATGATTCCAACTCTAAATTCAAAAACTTTGCAGATTTTTCGTTTTTTTGAGATGGATATAGAAGAATTGGTATTAATGAAAATCCCTTTAGGTGGTCGGATAGATCTTGAACTTGCCCTATGTTTTGAATTACTTGAGTCATGAATCCTTTGGGGTTTGCATCTACTTTTTTTCTAATTTTTGAAAAATCAGGCTTGTTTGATATTGAAAGGTACAGATCAATTTTAGAATCAATATTTTGTTGTTTTAATCTCATTACTGTAGAACTTGGAATTTGACCTGAATCCTCTTTTTTTGTTTGAGATGGATCTCCCATTAGTATCAAAATACCTGAAAATCCAATTCTAATACAATTTTCTACAAATTCTAAAATCTCATTTTCACTCTTATCTCTAACTCTGAGACTAACAGTAATTGGCAAATCTGGAATTTCACTTTTGATTATTTTTCCAACTTCAATTGGTGAGACTCTTTGAAATCCTAACACATTTTCTGTAAGATGAATTGCATCACATTTTTTTGAAATTATTTTAATTTTATTTACAAATTTTTTAATGGATTCATTTGTATCTACACCAGGTAAAATTTTAGGTGGATTTGCTTCATACCTAATTGTCATATTCTAATTTCTTTCAACCTTGGTTAAAACCTTTGAATACCAAAACCGATATGGAATTGTAGGTAAGATGGAAATGAATTTAGATGAACTAAAATCTGTACTCTCAAAACCTGTGAAACCAAAAATTGATTTTGATAATAATTATAGATTAGCATCAGTACTTGTCGTAATTTATGGAAAAGAGCCACTAATAGTAATGACTGAAAAACCACAAGATATGAAATTTCATGCTGGTGAAATTTCATTCCCTGGTGGTAAATTAGAAGATGATGATTCAGATCTTCTTCATACTGCATTACGTGAAACTAGTGAAGAAATTGGACTAGAAATTAAACGAGAACAGGTAGTTGGTCAACTTGAACCTGTAGTGACTTTGAATTCAGGATTTTTAATTCTACCATTTGTTTCAATAGTTGATAAAATTCCTCCACTATCTCCAAATCGAGAAGTTGAAAAAATTTTTCATATTCCATTTGAACCATTTTTGCACACCATGGCTAAAGATACAGATCCATCTCATAATATCATTCAAGAGATGTATACGTTTGAGTATCAAAACCAAATAGTCTGGGGTGCATCAGCAAGAATTCTAAAACAAATTCGAAATATTCTCAAATTTTGAGATTCATTTAAAAAGAGCTCTTCGTGCCTGAAAAACTATGGCTGCACGAAAGTCTTCTCCAAGGAAAATTCGTCTACTCAAAAAGACTAGACAAACATCTGCAGTACCTGCATGGATTATTCTCAGAACTAAGAGAGGTGTTAGAACCAATCCAAAGCGTAGAGCTTGGAGATCAACTGATGTGGAGGTAGGATAGATGTCTCAGGAATTAGAAAGAGTTTATACAATTAATTTAGGTAAAGTAAAAATTTCACAATCTCAACATAGAGCAGTCAGAGCAATTAACATGATTAGAGAATTTGCTCAACATCACATGAAAGTTGAAACCATCAAAATAGAAGAAGACTTAGCACATGAAGTTTGGGCAAAGGGAGTTAGAAATCCACCAAGAAAAGTTCGAGTTAGAATGAGTAAAACAGACGATGGATATGTTCTTGTTTCAAGATATGATGAAGATGTAGAATCTAAAGTGACTCCTGAAAAAGAAACTAAACAAGTTTTAGATAAAGTAGAAGAACCAGCTAAAGAAGCACCAAAGAAAGAAGAACCAGCTAAAGAAGCACCAAAGAAAGAAGAACCAGCTAAAGAAGCACCAAAGAAAGATTAGCCCTTTTCAACAAATTATAATTGAAAAACAGTTTATTCTAATTGATATAAATCCAATTCACAATCAATACTACAATCCGGAGTTGACCAATCAAGTGTATTTTCTTGTGGAATCATTCCTAAAGGATCATAATTATCAAATTTTGTCATTCCTTGAATTGATGATAACATTACTACTTTGGATTCTTCAGCAGATGAAGTCATGTCTATTTGTGAATTGCTTTCATTAACAATTCCTGCTGTAAGAGTTGTAATTGAGTTAAGAATTCCTACAGGGATATTACTTCCTCCTACTACATACAACATTGAACGTTTAACTGAATTTGGAGGTGCATTTTCATAAAGCATTTTTAGTGAATCTCTTAGTGAATTTTCAATATCTTGTCCATTTTTACTTGTAGATAGAATATTTGTTTCAGAAGTTATTTCAGATGTTCCTAGTGACTCTACTACGTGTATCATTGCAGAATTTGCAATCTCATAGCATGCTTTAGGACTCAAATCTGGATTACTTTCTAATAATGAATCATTATCAAGAACAACTGTACATTCGGAATCTGCTCTAACTCTTTTTAGAGATACGCCTGAATTGAAAATTCTATCTTTCTCATATTTGAAAGGCATAATTACAAAGGAAAGTAATCCTGTATTGGCTTCTTTACATATCTCAGATACTACTGGTGCCATGGCTGCACCTGCTTTACCTGCTAAATTACCCATTAAGATAACCGTTGAATAATCTGAAATCTTTGATTTTATTTCATCTGCATAATTATAGGTTGAACCTCTGATTAATTGTACAGATGGATTAACTACTGAATTAGTTGCTACGTGAATAGATGTATTCTCTGATGAAAAATCATTTTTGTCATTACTAATAATTAGACAATCTGAATTTAGTGAATTTTTTGCCTCCCTTGCTAATTTTGAGCCTGCGCCTCCTAGGCCTATGACTAG
This sequence comes from Candidatus Nitrosopumilus sp., assembly GCA_013043295.1. Classification (GTDB taxonomy): domain Archaea; phylum Thermoproteota; class Nitrososphaeria; order Nitrososphaerales; family Nitrosopumilaceae; genus Nitrosopumilus. The sequence continues at coordinate 3,389 of JABDOO010000030.1, read as the reverse complement.
TATTGGTTCTTTAACTTGAAAACTCATTTCTGATCCTATTTCCTGATTTACATAAAAAACCTTCTTACGTTTTTTTAATCAAATTTTAGATCGAAAAAAATTAGCTTGCGATCTTACCAACTAGTCTTTTTACCGTAGCACCTGTGATTTCGACAACATGTGATTGCCCTAATTCTACATTTTCTTCTACAGCAATAGGCTTGTATGCAAAGTTTCGACCCTTTATTCCTTCATCTGTCAATTCATCAAATAGGACTTTGCCTTTCCAGCCGATCCATCTTTGATTGCTTTCCATAGATAATTTATTGATCTGCTCAAAAATTATCTTACTTCTTCGTTTTACTTCAGATGCATCAATCTGCTTCCACTCTGCAGCATCTGTTCCAGGTCTAGCACTATACTTTGATAGATTTACAGTATCTGGCTTTGTTTCATCAAGTAATGCTATTGTCTTTTGAAAATCTTCTTCAGTTTCTGTAGGAAAACCTACTATGATGTCTGTAGATATTGTAAAGTCTCCAAATCTATCTTTGACTTTGTGAACAATTTCTCTATAGGTTCCAGATGTGTGTCCCCGTTTCATATCATTTAGAACTTTATCACTTCCACTCTGGACAGGAATATGTAAAAATTTGAAAACCTTATCGTTATCAAAGGAATCAATTAATTTCTCTTTGATTCTTGGCATATACATTGGATTCATCATTCCAACCCTTACCATGAAATCTTCTGGAATTTCTGAAACTGTATTTACTAGAGTTGGTAAGTCAGTTCCAATATCGAATCCATAACAACCATTATCTGTAGATGTTAACCATACTTCCTTACATCCGTCTTTGATCTCTGTTTGAACCTGTCTTACAATATCTCCTAATCTATAACTAGAAAGATCTCCCTTTGATAATTTGGTCTGACAGAAAGTACATTCACTCATACATCCACTTGCAATTTCTACAATTCCTACAGTAGGATTTAGTCTGACTTTGGGTAGACCAACTTTAGATAAATCTGAATCTTCTAATGCAATTTGCTTTTGACCTCTTAATGTTGAATTGATCACTTGAATTGTTTTTCCTAACGAATTTGGTCCTAATAGACTGGCATTTTCAGAAAATTTCTCTACATTTTCTTTTTCTGCCTTTGGGAGGCAGCCTGCTACGATTAGTGGTTTTGTTTTTAGAGAATTTATTCTATACATCATTTTGTTTGCAGTAGAATCTTTCACAGAGCATGTAACTACAATATTTAGATCTGATTCTGATGAGCTCTTTGCTAAAGTGTGGCCTCCGTTTAGAATCAGTCCTGAAATCATCTCTGAATCTGCAAAACTGGCAGAGCATCCATAAGCTTCTACGAAAATTTTTGCCATGAACTATCCAAATAGGGAATCAATTTCTTTGTTAGTCATCAGTTTCTTTGAAACCACAAGTTCTCTGATTGTCTTACCTGTTTTCAGAGATTCTTTGAAAAGTTCTGCAGATTTTAGATATCCAATCTTTGGAGTCAATAGTGTGACAATGACTGGACTATTTTCAATATCTGCACGCAATTTGTCTTTGTTAGCAGTTAGCCCGTCAATGAGATTTGCAGAAAATATTGGCAAGAAATTTTTCAGCATGTCTGTAGATTCTAACATACATTTTAGCATTCCAGGAAGCATTACGTTTAACTCAAACTGTCCACCTTGTGCTGCATAAGAAACTGATGTATCATTTCCAATGATGTTAAAACAAATCATGTTCATGCATTCAGCTAAGGAAGGATTGACTTTACCAGGCATAATTGATGAACCTGCATGTACTGCAGGTATCCCTAACTCTGCCAATCCTGCAATTGGGCCTGATGCCATCAATCTAATATCGTTTGCAATTTTCCCAATCTCTACTGCTAAATTTCTTAAAGCACTAGACAAGTTTGCGATTGCAAATTTACTTTGTAATCCATGTTGCATATCCTTTTCTGGTTTTAATGATAATTTGGAAATTTTCCCAAGTTCTACTATAGCAATTTTTCTATAACCTTTTGGGGTGTTTGCACCTGAACCTACAGCAGTTCCTCCTAATGCAACATATTGTAATTCTTTTTGCGCATCTATGATTTCTTTCCTTGCTTTAGTTATTGATGTAACATATGCTTGAAATTCACTACCTAATGTTACAGGCAATGCATCCATTAGATGTGTCCTTCCAATTTTTTTAAATGATGAAAATTGTTTTGCTTTTTTGGAAAGTGATTTAATTAGAATATCTATTGCGGGAATTGTTTCTTTGAGATTCATCAAAATTGCAACATGCATAGCAGTAGGATATGTGTCGTTACTTGACTGTGACATGTTTACATGGTCGTTTGGATGTAAGAACTCGTATTGACCTTTCTTTTTATGAAGTACTTCTAATGCTACATTTGAAATAACTTCATTAGAATTCATGTTGAATGCAGTACCTGCTCCAGAATTTATCATATCTACTACAAACTGATCAACATGTTTTCCAGATAGAATTTTATCACATGCCGAAACAATTGCCTTACCACGTTTTGTATCGATTGCTTTAGTTTTCATATTTGCAACTGCTGCTGAGCGCTTAATCATGACAAAAGACTTTATCAAATTCTCATGACTTTTGTTTCCAGTCACGTGATATTGTTTGATTGCTCTTCCCGTAAATGCACCATAATAGGCATCTGCTGGAATTTTGACTTTGCCAAGTGAATCTTGATCTAATCGATATTTCATGTTGACTTTACTAAAATTTCCCCATTATTCATTCTTTTTCAGATTTTTTCTTAAAATCGGTTACCAATAATGGGAATTATTATATATGAATTGCATAGTCGTTGCTTTATGAATAAGCGTGTTAGTATGCTCTTTACTATTGCAGCAGTAGCTGTAATGGGAGCAACCTTATTCGGAAGCACATACACACAAACCCAAATTGCTGGACAATCACTCGATATCAACAAAATGGATGTCGATGTAATTGAACAAATCCACCAAATGGGCGGTTTACAGCTTGTAATGCCTCAAGCATTCGCAGAAACTGATTGTGGTGTTCTAGAAAGTTCTGGTAGAACAGTAGTCGAGTTTAACTTGACTGGTGAAAGTGTTGAACTTCCAGTTATGGGAGGAAAAACTTTCAACGCCATGACCTTTAGTGGACAAGTCCCAGGACCAACACTAAGAGTTACACAAGGCGATGTTGTAAAAATGACACTTACAATTCCAGATGATGAAGTTACTGGACACGGTAACGACATGCACGCCTCACAAATTTCTGCAAGCGCTTTTGAGTCTGTCAATCCTGGCGAAACAGCACAGTATTGTTACATTGCTGAAGCAGCTGGTATTTTCAAATACCATTGTTCTGGTGTCAAATTAATTGGCATGGACC
>JABDOO010000024.1 GCA_013043295.1 Candidatus Nitrosopumilus sp. | reverse complement strand
ACGGTAATGATAGAATAATAGATGTTAGTGAATTTCCAGTAAAGATTTCAAATAAATTTGGATGGTTTAAGCAGTTATCAGAGGCAAAAGAATTAGCAAGCAGTTTAAAAGAACAAAATATTACACTATTAGTAAAACTTCAAGGCAATACAGTACTAAAATTGGGTAAAGACGCAAATCCAAAGATTGCAAAGATCATCACATTAAGCAATGACATAGAGATAACAAATTTAAAACAATTAAAAAAATTAAACGATATTTTTTAGGAATAAACAAAAAGCATGAAAAAAATTCTTTTTGTTATTTTATGTTTATCTGTGATATCAATTAATTCAGCAGAGGCTCATAAACTAATTTTTCATGATGATACACATAGAACCATGGATTCAGCATTAATAATTCCAGATCATAAAATTTCATGGGCTATTTATGAAAATTTAGGCGTAAATGAGGCTAAATTTTACACATTTAATGCAAAACAAGGAGATTCATTTTATGCAAGCATAGTAATTCCCAAGATTGTAGGACTGGAAGATTATTCCCCGACATTAATTTTAATCAGCCCAAGTAATACTCAAAATTATGTAGATGTTTTAGACTCTCAAAATAATATTGAAAAAGTTCTCTATGAAGGCAATTTTCCTGGAAATGAATTCTATGAACCATTTGGTCAAGTAACATATTGGGAGAGGCAAGAAATCAAAACAGAATTAGATACAGATGGAGAGTATTTCATTATTGTCTTAGATGAAAAAAATCAAGAAGGAAAGTATAGTTTAGCGGTTGGCACAATAGAAGATTTTTCAGGAGAGAATATGTTTTTGATATTACCACAGTCTTGGTGGGAGACAAAAATATTTGTGAATGATTACATTTCAATAATTATTGCATTTTTTATTTTGATTGCCATAATTTTAATTCCAACAATTATTGTAATTAGAAAAATAAAAAATAAAGCTTGAGCTAATATTTTTAAAATTTGTGCGCAAATAAATTAGGTGTATCTAATTAGGATAATCTAATTTTCATTGTGTTTATTAGAAGAAAAAAATAACACACTACATGAATGCATGGAATAAGTTTTGGAATTGGTATGAAAATAAAATATTAGGCAGTGTAATTTTAATTGCAATTATTCAATTCATTCAAGTTCCACACATGATTTGGAATGCGGACATTATGTTGGAAGCAGGAATTGTATCAAGAGTTCACCCAATAATTGATTGGTTCTTGTACGGAGTTGATCTAATTGAAATTATTTCAATTATTAATGTGGGTATGATTATGTACAGTCTTATTAAGAAAAAAAGAGCCGCAAGAAAAGAAATTTCTAAAGCAGCATAATTACTCAATTGATTTTCAAATCATATGTTGTTAAAAAGAGATTGGACATATTCAGAGTATCAGTAATATTGCACCCAATCTTTACCAGACCGTACAAAATAGTCGTCTCAGGCACAAAATCTAAGAGTCAAGGTCTTCAACGTAATTGATTTCAATGATTCTTTGCGTCATCAAATAGTGCAAAATGATTTCCAAATTAAAGACTGAATCGTATTTTCATAAAATAGACTTTGGCTAATTACATTATTTTTTAATGAATTTTGTAGAAAAATAAGAAAAAGAGGGAGTATTACTCCAAATCCAATAGAACGTTTGTACTTCCAAATGGCTCATTTATTCTGAATTGATATGTTTTTGAAGAATCATATTCAAACTCAGTACCACCATATCCGATGTTTGGTCCAAAGAGGAAGTTAAATTCTCTTGAATCACCAGGATTGAGAACTATTGCACCACTAGTAAAATCCATACCAGAATATTTGAAGACTTTTGAACCATCCCAAACATCATAGCTGCATATAGAAGGACTAGTGCAATTTAGAGATACAATTTCAGAACTTGTATTTTCAGCTAGCATACGGACATTCAATATTGCTTGGCCAGATGGACGAATTTCAAATTCATTTCCTTCAGAACCTGATCCATACCAATAATAAACAATTGGTCCAACATTAAATTTTTCTGCATTTGTCTTGTACTCATGAAGTTCTATTGCTTTTTTGATAGGCTTTTCACAATCAAGTCTTTTGTAACCAATTTTTATCTCTGAACATGCTTCCAAATCTTTTTGCAAAGATGCCAATTTAGAATCAGTGTTTTCTGCTACAGGGGATTCCATTGGTACTGATTCAGAATTCATCTGAATTGTAATAAATCCCGAACTAATCAAGAATTGAATACCATTTACAAAATCAGAATCAGAGATGGTTCCATCTGCCCACCATCCAGCATTGTTTTTTACCCAATCAGGTACACTTTCAGATGCATCAGAAGATACAGTTGTTGGAGGAACAGAAATTATACCTTCTTTGATCAAAAATGAAATTCCTGTAAGAAATTCAGATTCGGAGATAGTTCCATCTGCCCACCATCCAGCATTGTTTTTTACCCAACCAGGAACTTCTGCATATGCAGTAGATACTGTTGTGGCTAGAATCAAAATTGCGGCAATTGTAGTTATTGCGATTTTCATTATTGGTTTTTGAGGTTTATCTTATTTAAACTAGTGCTAAATTATTTACTAGTGCTAAAAAAGGATATGCAACATAGTATTGTTCATAATCAGAAAAACATGAAATGCATAGTGCCAAATCCAAATTAAGTCATTGTTGTTTATATGTAAATTAAATGATTTTTCAAAAGTGGAAGAAAAAATAGAATTACCTAATTCAATAAATGATCCCATCTCTGAAAAAGATGCAGTAGAGTATGTTCTACAAAGATTTGAGAGTGTCAAGGAAAATGGTAAGATCAAAGACCTAGTATCATTTCATGCTATGAATAAATACATGATTATGGCACACAGTCAAGAGGAATTAAAAATTTTAGGTAACCTAGTTGCAAGTAATAAAAAAATCGATTATCATGAAATTCTAGATGAATATGAAAAACATCTAAAAAATTCATTTGAAAGTAAACCAACTATTAAAAAACATAGTAATGTAATAATGCATATTTTTGGATATTTTTCAAACAGTTTTAGTCAACAAGAAAAAGAGAAATTTTTTAAGATGCTCGCAGATTTTAAAGATGAAAAAATGACAATTGGTGAATTTTTATCTGAAATAAATCCTATAGTGTATAGATTTAACAACACATATCTTTCTAGCCAAACATATTTTTTATTATACTCTAATTCAGATCCAACAAATTTATTTAAAATCCTATCAAAAAAACTCTGCTAAAAAAAATCAGAGATAATTTTTTGTCTCATTAATTCAATTATTTTTCCATGAGACAACCATTCTGGTATGCTAATACTCATTTTATTTGATGCCAACAGTAAGGCATGATCAAAATCATTAGCAATGGCAGGGGTTTGATTCATGGCCTCACGTACACCCTCTCTCACTTGCCACACTCCAACAGGAATGGCATATTCTGGACGAATTTCACGCAATATTATGACTCCAGATTGGATTTTCATTTTAGACAAATACTCTAAAACAGCTAATTTTGCGGCAAAATAGGCACCTGCTATTGCAGGAGGGTGATCTATTCCACGAGCATCCTCATGATCAGAGCCAAATCCAATAATACCATCAGAATACCAGGCTTCAATCATTTCATAGATCCACCTATGAGGAAATAAAATGACAGTGAAAATATTTCCAAGATGCTCATATGAAAAAACCCTAGATGAGTCAATCAAGTCATATTCAAGAATATTTTCTGTAAGTGATTTACATATGATATCATCAGTTGCAGTAATACTCCATTTAGTAGGAACTAGTTTTCTTTTATGACCCAACATTCCAATACTGAAACATTTTTGAATTTTTGAAATTTCAATTCCAGAATTATATAAATTCAAAACAGCATCAGAGGCCTTCAAATCTTTGTCATAGTATATTTTTTCAATAGATTTTTCTGAAGAAGTTCCAGAAAATTTTGCAGATTTGATTTCACCTATCGGTCCAAAAGGCGCACTTTCACCATCTAAAGAAATATTTGAAGAAGTGGCTTTTTGAAAAACTAGATCAGAATCGATGGGTTTTGAAGACATTGCAACTTCTTGAAGATTTTCAATATATCGTCCATCAGTATCATCTATGGGGATTTTTTGAATGCCTCTAACTAAATTGAGTCTAAAATTTACAATCTCTTCTAGTGATCTTCCTTTCCATTTTTCAGGATTGTCAAGTATGCTAGTATCTCCATGCATTGGTGGAACCATAGGGCCAACAAAGACCTTAGGGTAATCATATGAACCAACAAATACAGATGGTGGACTGGTCCCACTTATAGAATCAGATGAAAATAGATTTCCATGTTTAGAGAGAGACTCATGCCAGTTAGATAAAATTGCCCTTCGAATACTTTGAGAGTCAAAAGACATGATATTTGTGCCTAAAATATGCCTATTAACTTGCCTAATAAGAAAAATTGATGAGAGGTTAACAGATGATGTTTAAGTGATAATCACTCAAGAAAAAATATGTCAGTTAAGAGAATTGTATCATTCTTACCGAGTGCTACTGAATTATTATATGAATTCGGAGTTCAAGATTATCTATACGGGGTTACTCATGAATGTAAATATCCAAATGATGCAACAAAAAAACCATGTATAATTAATTCTGTAATAAATTCAGATGAATTATCCAGTAAAGAAATAGACACAGTCACATGCCAATTGTTAAAAGATGGAAAAGATATTTTTGTAATAAATGAGGAGAATCTAAAAAATGCCAACCCAGATTTGATTATTTCTCAAGAAACATGTGAAGTGTGTGCTGCATATACAAATCAAGTAAATCAGGCAATGAAAATTCTTGAAAAAAAACCAATTGTTCATTCAATGGATCCTCACAACATGAAAGAAATCATGGAATCGGTAACTAAATTGGGGGAAATATTAGGATATAAGGAAAAAGCAAAAGAGATAAGAAATTCCCTTGAAAAAAGAATTTCAAATATTCAAAAAAATAATTTTTTTAGCAAACCAAAAGTTTTAGCAATTGAATGGATTGAACCATTTTTTACTGCAGGTCATTGGATCCCAGAAATGATTGAAGTGGCAGGAGGAATAAACATGGTTAGTGAAACAGGAGAGCACTCAAGAAGATTCACTATGAATGAAATAATCAAATCTAATCCAGATATTATAATATTAATGCCCTGTGGTTTTGATACAAAAAGAACAATTTTAGAGTATGATAAAATTTTAAAAAATAACGAGGCTTGGAATTCGATAAATGCGGTAAAAAATAATAAAATTTTTGCAGTGGATGCAAATTCATTTTTTAGCAAACCTAGCATTCGAACAGTAGAAGGAATAGAGATTCTAGCCAAAATTATCCATCCTGAAAAATTTAAAAGTTTGACGACATCAAAAAATGGATTTGCTCAAATTCACAATAACTAGTTTTAGGCTCAAAAATTAGGATGTTCTTAAGATTACATACTACACATTATCTTCATTTTTTGATAATAAATTAGCATGATACAGAATTTTGAAGGCGATGGAGACATCAATAATTTGCTAAAAATGACAAATGCATTGATGCTAAAAATTAAAAAAGAGACATAATAGAAAAATACTAGAATTTTTAGATAGATCTTCCTTTGTATTGATAATCTATCACTTTATGAAATAGATTGTGTGAAGCTATGACTGTTATTGATGCAATTACAATTCCAATGAAATTTCTAATTGTCATTAAATCGCTTGGTTGTGATGCAATCAGAGATGTTTGGAAAACAACATAGAAGTTATCAAATAACCAAATTGCTAAAGTTACCCATGACAACAGACCGGCCATAAAATAACCTAGACGAGTTTTGTGATGAATTAAAAATATAGAAGCAAAGATAGTAACATACCATGCAGAGGCTCCAATCAACCAGAGTGATTGGTATACTTCAGGTCGATCGTCTAACCAATAATACGAAGTGCCAATAATAGCTAAAGCAATTAATGAAATTTGAATTAATTTTTGATTTATTTTAAAACCCGTTTTTTCATGTTTTAATTCAGCTCTAGGTGGAGATGACTTCATTTCATCTGTAGCAATTTCAATGGATTCTCTAACAGATTTTAATTTCGCTGGAATAATTTTTGTGATTTTGTCATCAGTAACTACCGTGTCATGGACAAGGCTATCAATAAGAGGTCTTGCAAGAGATGCTTTTACAGGAGTAATTAGATCAACCCAGTAAGAAGATAGTCGAGTAGTCAAAAACGGAATTTGTAAAATAAATAATTTTTTATTTAGATATGAAGAATAAACTCGCATTAATTCTTCATATGTCATTTTATCGGGACCACCAATTTCAAAAATTCCACCCTCTGTTTCGTTTTTTGCAAGGCACTCTGCTAAGTAAAAAATTACATCATCAACAGCAATGGGTTGTGCAAGAGACTTTACCCAAGAAGGACAAACCATTATGGGTAAACGCTCGACAAGATAGCGAAGCATAGCATATGAGCCACCTTGTGCACCTATGATTAATGATGCACGTAACTCTGTAACAGGAATACTTCCAGAAGATAGAATTTCTCCGACTTCCTTCCTACTTTTCATATGAGGTGATAAATCTAAACTGTCATTTACCAATCCTCCAAGATAGATTATTCTTTTAACACCAGCTTTTGTTGCGGCATCAAGAAAATTTTGAGCTTGAATCCTTTCACGAGATGCAAATTCCTGCCATTCAGATTTACTGCCCTCCATAGAATGAAGTAGATAATATGCTACTTCAATTCCAATCATGGCGTTTGCCAATTGCTCTTTATCAAAAACATCAGCTTGAACATATTTTACATTTTTAGAGTCCTCCAGTTTTTTCCGGCTTAATCCAGTCACAGTATAACCGTTAGATGTTAGCAGAGAAACTAGTCTAGAACCAATAAATCCAGTAGAACCTGTAACCATTATGGAATATGGGTTAGATTGGGCGATTTTATCAGATATAACGATTTGACCAACCATAGATTTTTTCTCACGCTAAATTATATAACTGGTGCTAATTGTATGTGCTAGTGGTAATTAGAGATATTGTTTGCAGAGTTTGGAAAGAATAAACAAAAATGATGTATATTTTAGCACTATGATATAGTATTAGCACCAGTTAAATAGCATCCCCTTTGAAAAATTGTATGGTCTATATTCGAGCTAAAAAAGTAAAATCTGATCAATATCTTTACCTTGTAAAAAGTGTCTGGGATTCTAAAAAAAGCACATCTAAACAAGAAATTGTAAAGTATCTTGGAAAAGCATCAGATGTTGTAAAAGATGACATTCCAATAGAGTATAGAAATAATCCCAAAGTTCTATCAGTCCTTGCATCGTTTAATCCTAAAGACATTAAAAAAAGAGAAGAGGCTTCTAAAAAATCAAAAAAGCAATTATATAAAAAATTGACAGAAGGAAACATTGAAGATTGTGTAAAAATTTATGAAGAATATGTAAAAATTTTTAATGCTGCTGACTTTTTTGACAAAATTCTAAAACCTGTAATGTATGAAATAGGGGAACATTGGGCAACTAATAAAATCAGCATAGCAACAGAGCATGTTGCTAGTAACATTGCTCAAACACTTGTTAAAATAATAATGGATAGAGTAGTTGCAACCTGCAATAAGAAAAAAATTCTCATATGTGTACCGTTAGGAGAAGAACATCATTTAGGTTGTGATGTTTTAGAAACATATCTTTCAATTAAAGGATATAAAGTGTACAATATGGGAACTTCAATGCCAACTGAATCAATAATAAATTTTATTGAAAACAATAAACCAGATATTCTTTTTGTATCAATTACATTACCAGATAATCTATCTGCAGGACAAAGATTAGTTAGAAAAATCAAGGAAGAGCATAACATACCAATTTTGATTGGTGGTTATGCTTTACAATCTGAAAAAATTCCAAAATTTAATGCCAAAGTTATTTCTGATACTAGCCTAGAAGACATACCCAAAATAATTAGAACTGCGTAATCATAATTTCAGAAATGATTCAATTTTAGGAGTACAAAGCAAAGAACTATGAGCAGCAGAGTCAGTACCTATACCATAACTAATTGTAGAATCTCCAACAAAGTATAGTCCCTCAATTCCTTTAATTGTGTGAGGCATCTTAGATTTCCATACTTTTCCAGGCTCCTTTACGACTGATTCAACTAATTTCCATGCCATTGGGCGCTCCCAAAGTAGAGATTGTTGGAATTCAGGGTAAATTGAAGATATTTCTTGTTTCATCTTTGTAACAATATTTTTAATTTTTTGTGGGTTATCAGTATCTTCTGGCAATACAGGAGTTCCAGCAATAATCAGATGTTCTCCAGGAGGAGAAACAGAGGGAGTAATATTGGAAATGAAAAAAATACCTTTCGTAGTATAGATTTTTCCTACAGGGAAAACCACCTGACGAGAATCAATTTTAGACTTTAATGCAAAATGAACTTCAACAACAGATGTTGTTTTATTTAGTTTGTTAATTTTATTTACAAATTCAGAAGGAATTATATTTTTCTCAAATAATTGATTTAATGCAGTATATGCAGGATATGAGATAACAGCACAGTTTGTATAGATTAACTCATCAGATCCTTTTAAATTCTGAATTAAAACTCCAGTCACCTTCGAGTCTTCAACAATTATTTTCTTCACCAATTGTCTAGTATGAATTTCTCCCCCCTGATCTAAAATATAATCTGATAAGACATTACATATTGAATCATATCCTCCATTATCAGGATATGCAAATTCGCTAGTTCCACCTTTGAAAGGGTTTGCTCGGATTATGGTGCGGGCAAATTCACCTAAGGAGATATGTTCGGCAGAGTCTGCAAAAGCCAGCATACACACTGCCTCAAAAAAGGCATTTGTTTCAGAATCAAGGCCAGAGGTAATTTTTGTCAGAGGTGTATTATCCCAGGATTCTGTTTTGGAAATAGAAGTAAATGCAATCGGAAGTAAAATTCTAAGAAGTTTTATTCTACTTTTTAGCGGCAGTAAAGAAAGTTTCAGTAAATCAAGTATTCCTTTTGGATATGTATGAAAACCATCTGACGAATAAAATGCAATATCATCTACTTTTGCTAGTTTCAATTTAGAGTCAATTTTTAATTTTTTTAATATTTCAAAAATTGCAGATTTTTTATAAAATGGCATTATATGAAACCCATTATCTAAGATATGATTTTGGAATTTTGTGGAAATGGTCCTTCCACCTACCTTAGAGGATTTTTCTAGAATTTTTACTTGATGACCATTTTGAGTTAAGAGCGCGGCAGTAGTTAGCCCTCCTACACCGGCACCAATTACAATTACAGGCAGGTTCATAATGAGATTTTTAAAAAATGCTATTTATACAAGTGCCAACATTTTTTCATAGTGCTAATTATTCTTTAGCAGACAAATTCCTAGAGTACAGTTCAGCACATTTAACAAATTCATTCATGACATTGCCCATTTTTCGAATCAAAATTTGCCTCAAAAAAGGAATAAATTTTAAGAAACCATTAATTTGCAAGTCAACAATTATTGTAATATCAGTTCCTAAAGAAGATGGAACATATTTTTCTATAAATGAAGTATTTTTTAAAGGACCAGATAAAATGTATACCTCATGTGTATTGGGGGGTAAAACAACATGCTTGGTTTTTACATCAAGACTCTGGCCTAAAAAAGAAATATTTTCTAAAACTATTTTATGAGAATCAAATTCCTCTAAAACAGTTAAAGATTTAAAATAATCAGGCATGATTTTATTAAAATTCTCAACATTTGTGCTTATGTTAAAAAGTAAATCTCTGCTTATGACACTTTGTCTATGAAGAGTAAATGATTTCAAGAAACTATGCCCTTCTCTATGTAATCTGCTAAATTTGTTTTAGAAATAGAGACATCAGGTTTCCATTTTTTTATTTGGAAATAAATTTTAGTCATTGCATATTTCACACCGTCAGTTTTTATTGGATCAGTCAGGGGAAGAAGACGAATAGTGGTCTTGCTCTTTGTTGTAGACAGTTGAATAAAAAATTCCTGATGTTCCTCATCAATTACAATAGTTGGGAATAGAGCATTTAATCCGTTTTTTTCTACATAAATTGTAGTAATTTTAATAATTGGGGATTTTTGAAATTCAGGAATAAATGATTTTGCAAAATCAAAAAGATCAATTTTTTCATCAATTACAATATGAGGCATTACAGATTTTGAACAATTGTTATATTTATAAAAAAATAAAAAATGCCTCCTAGTGCTAAAATTGAGTATTCATGCCTAAAATAGAGTCTAATTTAGCACTAGATTAGAAAATTTAGGTGCCTTAAATAATTTAAAACCATAATTTAGACATGAATGCAGAATTAGTACATCAAAAAAGTTGTAAAAAGAATTTGATAGTGACAGACGGATATACAGGGGAAATCGCATGCAGTAATTGTGGTGCTGTTTCATCTGAAAAAGCAATTGATAGCAGTCTAGAGGTAACAGGTTTTAGCTCAGAAGATTATCAAAATAATTCCAGAGTCGGGATGAAGACATCTTTGAAGATGGCAGATAGAGGTCTTTCAACAATAATGGAGTCACAAGACAGGGACTCTACAGGAAAATCTTTGTCAAAGGAAAACCGTAGAATGTTTTACCGCTTAAGAATGTGGGATAGAAATAGTCGTTCTGCAATATCAGTAAAATCATTTCAAAAAGCATTTACGCTTTTAGACGGAATAAGTTCAAAATTAGGACTGCCTGAATCGGTGGTTGAAGAAACAGCATATTTATTTAGAAAAATTGCTGCAAAGAGGATTTTGGCTGGAAGATCAACAACTTCAATGTTATGCGCAACCGTATACATTACATGTAGATTAACTGACACACCAAGAACCTTACAGGATGTTGCCAATGCAGGAAACATTAAGAAAAAAAATCTACAAAGAATTTACAGATTCATTGTGAAAGAATTGGATTTACATCCAGATGCATATAATCCTAATGAGTTTGTCACCAGAGTTGCAAAAGCAGTAGGATTATCAGAGAAAACAGAAAGATTGGCATTTAAGATTCTAGGGCTTGCATCAAAGAAAAATGTCTCAACAAGTAAAAATCCAATGGCAATGGCGGCTGCTGCAATTAATTTGGCAGCAGTGATGAATGAAGAAAAAATTACTCAGATAAAAATTTCTGATGCCTCAGGAATAAGTGCAGTAACAATCAGAGACAGAACTAAAGAAATCAAACAAAAAATCGGAGGTGAAATTAATGGGTAGAACATGTAGGGGAATTTGTCAAATGCATAAGGCAGAACCAGTTCCAAACAAAATTAGGTATGAAATTGGACAAAAAAGATGTACTTTTTGCGGAATATTTTTGAAAGTAGATGATACACGCTGTATCTGCTGTAAGGCTGTTTTGAGAACAAAACCAAGAAGTAAAAAGCAGAAATGATTATTTTTTTGATGCACTAATTAGAGATACAACATCTCTATCTCTTAGTTGGTAATCAGTAGGCAATCTTAGATTGTACCTTAAATCCTTTCCATACAATAATCCTTTTGTTAAATCAGAATGAATTTCTTTTGCAAGATCATTAATAGTAGCACCATCTTTTAGCAAAATAAGATCAGGCAGTACACGTCCTTTTTTATCTGCTAAATTCTTCTCATCGGCTACAGGGTAAATAGAATTCATTTTCAGTAGTTTGAAGACTGCAACATTAATTGCAAATTGAACACCAGTTCTCATATATTCACCCATGATTCCTTTTTTAATAAAATTTAGAGCATTGTTTTGTTTTTCATTTAATTCATCAGATTTAATTATTTCAAATGTTTCTGAACCTGGAGAATACTTTATCAGCCCTTTTTGTTCTGCACGACGGAGTACAAATTCACTATCGCCACTTACAGGAATTACAATAGAATCATTATATTTTTCTCTTAATCGTGCAAAGTTTTTGTCAGCCCCCTCAACATCAACTTTGTTTGCTACAATCAAAGTAGGCTTTGAAATTTTTCTTAAATATGAAGCAAATTTCTTGGTATCTATCATATCAAAATCATCAAAAACTTTTTCCTCCAAATTTGTTGCATGGAAAGTTTCTTTCACATGATCTTTAGTTACACCAATTCCACGATAAAGATCAGTAATGGCATCTAAAACATCTGAACCTGATTTAATTAATTTTGAAACTTTATCTCGATTTCCTTCTAAAATTTTATGATACCACATTATCAATTCTTCTTCAATATCTGCAAAATCAGATATTGGATCACCGGATCCAACTTCAGTAATTTGCCCAGTCGAATCAATTCCTCCAGAGGCATCCACCACATGAAGTAAGGCATCAGATTGTGCGGCAATTGATAAAAATTGATTGCCCAAACCTTTCCCCTTCCAAGCATCTTTTATGAGCCCAGGCAAATCAATTAGTTCAATTGGGATATATCTCCATCCATCAAGACATTTAGAATTGTTTGGATTATCTTGAATTTTAAATTCAGGATGAACGCATAAGGATATGGCGTGTGCAATTCCAGAAACAGGAGATTTTGTGGTGAATGGATATGAAGAAATTTCTTCGGAAGATAATGTTGCAGAGTTAAAGAAAGTTGTTTTTCCAGTATTGGTTTTACCGATTAATCCAATTTTGATAGGCATAGAATGATTACCACTGTAGAATATTTATCTCTGCCTAGTTATTAGACAATTTTTTCTTTTTGATTTTTTCTAGAGTCTGATTTAATTCTCTGATTGCCCATTCAACATCAGAAATATCTTCATCAGATAGAGAAGATTTCCATTTTTCTAAAACAGTGTTTGTTATTTCTGAACAATTGTAAATTAAATTCCAATAGGGATGGTGCTCTGCAGTAGTATATGCAAGTTCAGTTACATCATTAAGACCATTTTGAGCTCTAGATAATGATGTAATTTTTTCTCCAAATATTTTTACAATGTCATTTTCAAGATCCTTTTCTATTTTTAGAGGAATATTTTGATTTTCATATTTTTTAACGAGTTTTAGTAGATCTTGATAAAAAATTTCAAAATCAGTCATTTTGATAATCTCTGATGTTCTGCTAGCATGCATCGATTAAAAATCACTTTAATTCCAGCTTTTTTTGCAAGTTCCTCTGCTTCAGGATTATGAATTCCTTCTTGAAGCCAAATAACTTTGGGCTTTTTCTTTATTGCTTCTTGTACTATCGGCAGTACTTGATCAGAGGGTCTAAAGATATCAACTATGTCAATTTCTTCATCGATATCATCAACAGAGTCATAGCATTTTTTTCCTAAAATATTATCTGCATTTGGATTTACAGGAGTAACATCATAACCATTATCATGGAGATATTTGGGCACGTAATGAGCAGCTTTTGAGGAATTTTTAGACATTCCAACTACCGCTATTTTATTTAGTTCAAGAATTTCACGAATTTGTTCGTCTGATGATGGATCTTGTTCCATAATAGATACGAGTATTTCATGAATATAATTTTTGAATTTGGATGTTTGAAGCGAAGAATTTTTTACCAGTTATTATAATGAAAAAATATGGAATCAGAGCCTAAAGATCTTATCGTATTAGGTGCAATAAAACATGGAATGAAAAAATTTGATAAAATTCAAAAAATGACCCAAATTAAACCTGAAGAATTGAATTCCATTTTGGAGCAATTAGAAAAAAGAGGCCTCATTCAAACACAAGAAAAGAAAGGTTGGTTTGGACTTAAAATAGAGATCACTACTACTGAAAAAGGTTCAAGAGAAGTGGATGAAAGAGTTCATGAATTACAGACAAAATGGAATCAAATGTCATTGTTATACAAAAGTGGAGACAAAGAAAAATTAAAAGACGAAATGGAAAATAACAAATCATTCATTCCTACAATGATGTTCTTTGGGATAATGGACATGATGATGTTTAGTATGATGTTTAGTATGATGGGAATGGCAATGTCAGATTATGTTCCAGCAGAAAATATGCCAGAAACAGGAGAGGGAGGCATGGATGATGGTGGAATGGATGATGGTGGATTCGATTTTGATATAGGATTCTAGTTTGTGTTTTATACTTGAGATAAAAACAAGATATAGTTGATTTACAATTCTTTTGATAATCCAGGATTGGTCAAAGTGCTGACATTTTTACAGACACATAATACAGAATATCTCTCTGGACAGGATTTGAGTGATGTATTAAGAATTAGCAGAGTAGCAGTGTGGAAGCACATCAAAAAGATTCAAGAATTAGGATACATTGTAGAATCAAAGCAAAAATTAGGATACAAATTAATCGCAAATTCAGAATTATTACTCCCATGGGAGATTACTGCAAATTTAAAAACTAAAACCATTGGTCAACAAGCCTACTACTTTGATTCAATAGATTCCACCCAAAATCAGGCGTTAAAAATGGCAGATACTGTTGAAAATGAAGGAGTTGTCATCATTGCAGCCAAACAGACAGGAGGTCGAGGAAGGTCTGGAAGAAAATGGATTTCTCCAAAAGGAGGTATTTGGATTTCCATTATTTTAAAACCAAAATTCGATATTTCAGTTACCACATTATTTCCTATTGCATCAGCACTTGCACTATCAATTGCAATAGAAAAAACATTTTCAATCAAACCAGAATTAAAGTGGCCAAACGATATCACAATTAATGGTAAAAAAGTAGCAGGTATGCTAGTAGATGCTTCATTAGAATCAAATAAAATTGAAAATCTAGTTTTAGGAGTAGGAATCAATTTTGATGTAAATGCAAAACAAATTGAAAAGACACTAAAAGAAACACCAAATTTTTACGGAGTTGCATCACTAAAAGCACAAAACCAGAAAATAAAACCTATTTTACTTGTCCAAACGTTTCTAGTAGAACTAGAGAAAATTTACAAATTACTGAACGAGAAAAAAATTAAAAAGATTGTTTCTGAATGGACATCAAGGTCATCAACCATAGGAAAAAATGTAGAAATACAGACTGCAAAGAAAAAAATCAAAGGTAAAGCAATTAAAATTGAAGACGATGGATCATTGATAGTATCTGATAACAATAACTTGCATAAAATAATTGCAGGAGATATTGTTCATTTGTAAAAATTATTTATTTTCTTTTTGATTTTGGCTTAGATTTGGATTGTTTTTTAGATGGAATTAGAGCTGATTGTTCTTTGAGTATTTCTTTAAGATCTTTTTGAATATCAAAAACAGTAGAGAGTAAATCTTCCAGAGATTTAGAGTATTGTTCATAGGTAACTAGCAGTTCATTTTTCTTTTCATTTGCCTTTGAAAGATACTCATTTGAGCGAAGTAAATTTGAGGATTCAATCAACTCAGGCATACTCATTGGAGGTTCTCCCAAATGATCTAAATCAGATTGCACCTGCTGAATTTTTTTTCGTAAATCATAGATGATTTCACCTGCACCAATATTTGTCAATACAAAATTCGTAATTATTAACGAATTAAAGATTTTCTAACATGGAAAAATTACTAAAAGAATCATGGTAATTGCGAGCCTAATTTTAGTATAAATTAGAAATAAACTATAAACAAAATCAAAAAGATGGAAATGAGTATGATGAAGATTTTTCATTTTTTGTCAATATTGTTGATCAGTTCATTAGTGACTTTTGAAATTGCTTTTGCACAAATTGAACAAGACCCAGAAGTCATGTTCCAAATAGCCAACAACCATTTTGTAAATGGCGAATACAAAGAGGCAATCAACATGTATGATGAGATTTTGGAAATTGCACCAAATAATATTTCAACCCTGCAGATGAAAGGGATTGCTCAAAATAATTTAGGAGATCATGCCAATTCGCTAAAGCAGTTTTTCAAAGTAATACAGTACAAACCAAATGATGTTATTTCATTGACAGGTATGGGAGTAGGTTTTGGGTACTTAGGTGAATATGAAGAATCAATATATTATTTTGAAAAAGCCTCAAAGGAAAAACCAAATAGTACTGTGATTAATAATTACAAAGATTTTATCAATAACGTAATTTCAAAATATCCCTACATACCTACCGAAAAGCCAAAGACTAATTCAAACTCAGAAATTACATCAATTCCAGAGTGGGTCAGACCAATTGCCAAATGGTGGTCCCAAGGAAGCATAGCAGATGAGGAATTCAATTCAGCGCTAATGTATTTAATAGAAAATAATATTATCAAAATTCCACCCGTAGAATTGCAAAATGAATCTAATGAAAACATACCAGAATGGGTAAAAAATAATGCTGGATGGTGGGCAGACAATCAAATAGATGATAATGCATTTGTTTTAGCAATTCAATATTTAATAGAAAATGGAATAATTACAGTTAGTGTTCATAATGAAACACAAAAAACACAAGAAGAATTAGATGCAGAATTTTATCTGTTCGAAAAATATCTCAGAGACATCTCAAAAAATATTGCTAAAGAAAAAAGATACATCGAATTTCCCAATCCAAGTCAGGATGTAATTAAAAAATTCCTCAGAGACTATGTAAAATGGAATTTTGAAGAACAAGCAAAAAAGGCATCAAAGAATTTTCCAGATCCAACATATCAAATTGTAGATGACGTTTACATAATTAATTACAAAGTTTTCATAAACGACCAGCCAACAGGTCTCCCATTAGATCATGTCAGCACATTACAAAATTCTTTCAAATTTTGGGAAGAGCAAGAATTAACTACAGAAAATCAGAAGGCAAAAATAAAATTTGAGATCACTAATCTAAAACATGAAGCAAATGTTTGGGTAACATGGGTAGTTCGTAACTTGGGAGACGGAGTACTTGGTCATGCGCATCTAGGAAAAGGAGTAGTAGAAGTCACATTAGGAGATTACAATTGTGATGGGAGTTTTCAATTGTATGATGTAAAAAGTGTGGAAACAATAATGACTCATGAGTTAGGTCACTCTATCGGATTAAAACATGTAAACGAAAAAAGCAACATAATGTATCCATCATATTCACCAGAATATGCATACTGTCTACTAGGTTAAGTTAGCAAATCAGATCAAATTCTAAAAAACTAGAATGAGAATTAGCTTGACCTACACACAATTAACCTGCAGATATTTGGTAAAATGGATAATAAGGGATTTTGTCAATTTGATATATTATGCTTAAAAACACAATAGTCGCAGGTCCAAAGTGTCCCTCTTGTGGAGACAAGAAAATGGTCACGGATCAAAATACGGGGGAATTATTTTGTAGTAAATGCGGTTTTGTTGTTACCGATAAAATTACAGATACAGGGGCAGAATGGCGTTCATTTTCAAATGATGAAGGAAACAAAGCAAGAACAGGAGCTGGAACTTCTCTTACAATGCACGACATGGGATTATCAACAGTAATTGGTGCTGCAAATAAAGATGCAACAGGTAAGCCACTTTCAGCCAGTGTTAAAAGTTCAATAGAGAGATTACGAACTTGGGACAGCAGAAGTCAAGCCCATTCTTCTGCGGATAGAAATTTGAGACAAGCACTTAATGAAATGGATAAACTAAAAGACAAACTTGCATTGACAGATGCAGTAATTGAAAAAGCAGCTTATATTTACAGAAAAGCAATGGAAAAAAAATTAGTACGTGGCCGTTCTATTCAAGGATTAGTTGCTGCATGTCTTTATGCTTCATGTAGAAATACAGAAACACCTAGAACATTAGATGACATTGCAAAAGGAATCAACATTAGAAGAAAAGATGTTGCAAGGTGTTATAGATTAATTTTTAGAGAGCTTGAATTGAAAATGCCAGTAGT
>JABDOO010000004.1 GCA_013043295.1 Candidatus Nitrosopumilus sp. | reverse complement strand
CGGGTAAGATTTCTGGCGTTGACTCCAATTGAACCGCAGGCTTCACCCCTTGTGGTGCTCCCCCGCCAATTCCTTTAAGTTTCATACTTGCGTACGTACTTCCCAGGCGGCAAACTTAACGGCTTCCCTGCGGCACTGCACTGGCCACAAGCCAGGGCATCACCGAGTCTGCATCGTTTACAGCTGGGACTACCCGGGTATCTAATCCGGTTTGCTCCCCCAGCTTTCATCCCTCACCGTCGGACGTGTTCTGGTAGACCGCCTTCGCCACAGGTGGTCATCAATAGATCAAAGGATTTTACCCCTTCCTACCGAGTACCGTCTACCTCTCCCACTCCCTAGCTCTGCAGTATTCCCGGCAGCCTGTACGTTGAGCGTACAGATTTAACCGAAAACTTATAGAGCCGGCTACGGATGCTTTAGGCCCAATAATCATCCTGACCACTTGAGGTGCTGGTTTTACCGCGGCGGCTGACACCAGAACTTGCCCACCCCTTATTCATCGGTGTTTCTAGGACCGACAAAAGGTTCCTTTAGCAGAAACCACTCGGATTAACCTTGTCGTGCTTTCGCACATTGCAAAGTTTTCTCGCCTGCTGCGCCCCATAGGGCCTGGGTCCGTGTCTCAGTACCCATCTCCGGGCTACTCCTCTCAGAGCCCGTACCTGTAATAGTCTTGGTGGGCCATTACCTCACCAACAAACTGATAGGCCGCAGTCCCATCCTACGGCGATAAATCATTTGGAACACAAACCATTCCAGGTATAGTGTTCTATCGGGCATTATTCTCAGTTTCCCGAGGTTATTCCCGTCCATAGGTTAGGTTGACTACGCGTTACTGAGCCGTCTGCCTTGTATTGCTACAATGACTCGCATGGCTTAGTATCAATCCGATAGCAGTCAGGTCCGGCAGGATCAACCGGATTCTGATTTATTTTGTATTTTGATTATTGAAGTACATTTGTACTTTAATTGGAATTGACGGATGCACATAATCTTCACATTTCAGATATTGATCTTGCAATCAAATCCTCATTTTTGTATGCGTAACTGGAGGCCCATGAATCACAAAGTGGCATCTTGCCATACTTCATCACGAGCGCCGCCTATTGCGTTACGTATGCAGAAGGTGAAGAATGTAGAAACCATATAAACCATGCGTGATTTTATGCCTGATCGGGCAAAAAATTGAAAAAATTACAAGAAATTTCTGCCTCAAAATCTCTATAAAAAAATTATACAGCAATCTCTCACAATGCAGCAACAATTTAGATGAATTTTGATACTTAAAATGGCACGATTTTATTGTCAAGTTGCTTTTGGAATACATCAAAGAGTACAAGAAAAAAACACCAACATCATCTAAACTATTTGCCAAGTCTTCAAAACTTCACGTCAATGGTGTTTCTCATAACATAAGATATTATGAACCATATCCATTTGTTGTAAAGTCATCATCTGGAAAAAATTTAGTCGATGTAGATGGCAACAAGTATACGGATTATTGGATGGGTCACTGGAGTTTGATTTTAGGTCATGGCCCAAAAAAAGTAAAAGAGTCTCTGAAAAAACAAATTGAAAAAAGTTGGATGTATGGAACTGTAAATGAACAGACAATCAAACTATCTGAATTAATTTCCAAAGCAGTTCCAGTAGCTGAAAAGATTCGTTATGTCACATCAGGAACCGAAGCTACAATGTATGCAGTAAGGCTAGCACGTTCTGTAACCGGAAAAAAAATTATTGCAAAGATTGATGGAGGATGGCACGGATACACTTCTGATTTACTAAAATCTGTAAACTGGCCATTTTCTGAATCTGAAAGTAGTGGTGTTGTAAATGAAGAACAGATAGTATCAATTCCATACAATGATTTAGAAAAGTCACTTGAGATATTAAAAAAACATTCAAAGAATTTGGCAGGAGTAATTATTGAGCCAGTGCTAGGAGGTGGAGGATGTATTCCTGCAACGTCGGAATATCTAAAAGGTATAGAAGAATTTGTTCACAAAAATAATTCATTATTTATTTTAGATGAGATTGTAACAGGATTCAGATTTAGATATGGGTGTCTATATCCAACAATGAAACTAAATCCAGACATTGTTACATTAGGAAAGATTGTCGGAGGCGGAATGGCAATTGGTGTAATGTGCGGTAAAAAAGAGATAATGGAGCAAGCAGACACTACAGGGAAAAAGAAATCAGAGCGCTCGTACGTTGGAGGAGGTACATTTTCTGCAAACCCAGCATCAATGACTGCAGGCTTTGCAACTCTGAGTCAGTTAAAATCAAAAAAATCCACATATTCCAAAATTAATACACTGGGAGAATTTGCCAGAAAAGAAATTGCCAAGGTCTTTGATGGTAAAGTGGCAGTTACAGGGCAAGGCTCATTGTTTATGACTCACTTTTTACAAAATGGCATAACAGAGATTACAAACTCTACACAAGCTGCAAAATGTAATTCACAAATGCTTGCAAAATATCATTTTAAGATGATTGCACATGATGGAATATTCTTTTTGCCAGGAAAATTAGGTGCAATTTCAGATTCTCATACAAAAGAAGACATCAAAAAGATGATCAAAGCATCTGAGAATTTTTAGAGACTAGTCATCAGGAAAATTCTTGTTCTTCCAATTTGTTAGTTCATTAAAAATATCAACATAATTTTCAGATTTTACAGTCACATGAACATGCGCAAAAAGACTTCCAAACTTTGCTTCAAATATCATAGTACATTCTTTTTTAAAAAAAGGGACTGTAACTCCAATTTTTTTCAAAGAATAAAATTCAACATTTCCAATAGTGATGGTCTTCTCTTTTATTACAACAGGAATTTTTTCAGGATTTTTATTAATGGAATCATCTAATTCTTTTTGCACAGAATCATCCCAGATCTGAGAATCTCTAGGCCATCTATGAACATGTATCTTATCAGAAAAATAATGGATTTCTGAATCAGTCAACAATCAAATTCTTTTTTTAAACAAATTAAGCGTTATCTTAATCGATTAGTTTTTTAGAAATCAGAATAACATCACAATATGGATAAAAAAGAAGATAAGGAAGGCAAGGAGGCCTATGCCACAGAAGATCCTACAGATACCACTGCAGAAGAGCAAGAAAACATGGCCAGAGAAGCAATAAAGAAATTCAAATCATTAGGATAAGCCAAACTTTCATTAGCAATAGCATTTTTGAGAAATTATGGGCTTGTTTGGTTCTAATGACAACGTAGAGGATTTGATGTATAATGCAATGTCCCTAATGGAGAAAAATCAACCAAAAGGGGCAATCTCATTGTTTAATAAAATCTTAAAAAAAGAATCCAAAAATAACTCAGCACTGTTTAACAAAGGTCTTGCGTTAAACCAGATAAAAAAATACAGTGACGCAATTACTTGTTTTGATATTTTACTAGAAATTAATCCTAAAGATACTCAAGCATGGAATAACAAAGGAATCTCTATGGCAGAAAATGGCAACATTCAGGCAGCTGCTGAGTGCTATGATAAAGCAATAGAAGCAGACCCAAAGAATGCATCTGCTTATTTTAACAAAGGAGTATTGCTTGACAAACTACAAGAACGTGAAGAAGCTTTAACTGCTTTAGACAAGGCAATTTCCATTGATTCAAGAAAACCAAATGTTGTAATTTACAAAGGGATTGTTTTAGGCAAATTGAAAAGGCATGAAGAAGCTTTGAATTGTTTTCAAAATGTGTGTAAAAAGTATCCAAATAATCAAGATGCATTTTTTCAAAAAGGAGTGCAATTAGCAGAACTCGGACAGCATAAAAAAGCACTTGATGTATTTGATGACATTCTAAAAAAATTCAAAGATAATGTTAATGTCATATATGCAAAATCACGAAGCAAAGCAGCACTCGAAATGTATCCAGAGGCATTAGAATTATTAAAACAAGCAGTTGCAAAAAACCCCAAAGTAATTCGTTCATGGGCAAAAGAAGAGCCAATATTTACAAAACTACATTCAAATGAACAATTTAGAAAACTAGTAAAAATCTAAAAACTATAATACAAAAACTAGAAAAAATAATTTTAAAGAATTTTATTTCTTACTGCATCAATGCGAATAATTTCAACTTTCTTTTTAGGATCAGACAGTCTAGCCTCAAAAATGGGAATATACACCTCAGTAATATCATGTAAAACAAAATCATCTTTAAGATCTCTTACATCACTTTCCATAGGTTTTTTCAGATGGATCTGAAGTTTATCAATTGCAGAAACATATGATAACTCTGATTTCTTGACAGTCAATTGATGCTCTTCTAATACGCGTTCAGGATAATTCTCAATAGTCTTTGAATCAATTTTGAAGGGTAATTCAATTTCTAGACCATGATGATCAAAAGTTAGTTCATCTTCTTCTTCAACAAAAACATGCTCTTCTAAATTAATGTCAATTTTATTTTTACCCTTTTTTCCAACAAATGCTTTTTCAAGACCAGACTTTGAACGAACAGGGAAAATGCCATCACCTAATACTACATCATAAACATTAGAGTCAACATCAATTGTATGAACTGCTTTACGATAATAATTTGCACTATACTTTCCTGAAACAATCAGTGAGCATTCATAGTATAATTTGAAAGAATCAACATGAATATCCTCTTTTTTAGGTCTAGAAAGAAGGGACTTGAAGGGATTAGTCTTTTTTTCTTCAACAATTTCCCTAGCTTCTGCTTCATCAAGGTTTTTTCTCATAACCACTTTCTTTACTTCTAAATCAGTATCAGTCAAAACCAATCAAAGTAAACAATTCTATCTATTAAACCAATTCCAATAAGAAAGAAATAATAGATTTGATTCTAAATTAGATGTATGGCAAAAGCAAAGAAAGGCGGATACCTTGGAAAATTTCTCAAAAGAGCAGACAAGGCAATCCAAGAGGGAGTAAAAAAAGCAGATGAAGCATTAGATGATGCAGTAGAATTTGGAGAACTAACTGCAAAACAAGCATCAAAGGCAAGTAAGGAATTATCTGCCAAAGCTAAAAAAGAAAGTGAAGCAATCCAGAAAAAAGGAAAAAAGAAATTAACTGAAGGAATCTCTTCTGCCAAAGGCAGCATGGTAAATTCAGAAGAAGAATTAGCAACACTTGAGAAACTCGGCCAATTACGAAAAAAAGGAATTATTACAGAAAAAGAATTCCAAGCAAAGAAGAAGAAAATTTTGAGTAAGATTTAGTATGAAGAAAACAAACATCGTAGGAGCAGGAGACAAAAGAAAAGTCAACCCCAATTGGTTTACAGGAAAAACATGGATGAAAGTTCTGTCAGAAAAAATAAAGGCTAAAGATCAAGATATCTATCACGTTCATTTTGAAAACGGCTCAAGAACAAAACTTCATCAGCATAATGGAAATCAAATTCTAATAGGCGTGAAAGGAAAAGGAAGTCTAGAAATTTTTAGAAAATATGGAACTAGTAAAAATAATTTTAAAATCAAGAAAATGGAAAAAATTAGTCTTAATGAAGGCGATATTGTACACATTCCCGCAAAAACATTACACACACATGGATCAGTGAATGCAAAAAAAGAATTTTCTCACATTGCAATCAATATTTTGCCAAAGAAAAATGCAATCTACAAAACAGAATGGTATGAATCTGATTTTAAATCCACAGTTTCAGAAATCATTTAGATGAGATGTCATTACGTAAAAATTCTGAAATAGATTCCATTCAAGGAGATGAAGGAACAAAGATCAAACAATATTTTCACCCACACAACACACTAAATGGAATCAACTACAGTTTGGCTCAATTTACACTAGAACCTGGAAAAAAATCCAAACTTCATAAATTGAATTCCTCTGAGATTTATTATATTTTAGAGGGATCGGGAAATTTGAGAATTGATGGAAAAGATCACAATCTAAATCATGATGATTCAGCATATGTTCCTCCAAAATCTGAGCAATTAATTGAAAATACAGGGACTGGAAATTTGAGATTTTTGTGTATTGTTGAACCTGCATGGGAAGCTAATAGCGAAACAATACTAGAATAAGCAAAAATCTTCAAACTAGAGCAATTATTTTTAAGATATGACAATTGTGTATAGCTAGTGAATACATACCAAGCATTACGAATTCTAAATGTAGATTCTAGTTCATCACAAGATCAAATAAAATCTGCTTACAGAAAAATGGCACTAGAATTACATCCAGATAAAAATCAAGATAAAAATGAGGATGCAGAATTTAAAAAAATTACAGAAGCATACAATCATTTAAAGAAAAACAATAATCATCAAAATTCTTCAATATACAATCAAGCAACTCAGGCAAAACCAAAAAGTGAGTACAAAAGAAAACCTCAATGGGGGGCACCTGATGATGGTAGCATTCCAGAACAAGATTGGGGAAAATATACCCGTGAATTTGAAGAAGGTGATCCAGATTTTTGGAAAGAGTATGAAAGGAAATTCTGGGAAGACTACAATGCACGTGTACGCCCAGATGGTAGAAACGGAGAATATGAAAAAGCTAAAGAACCTAAAAAACAGCCGGATCTTTTTGTAGACGTAGACAAAAGTTTGTGTATTGGTTGTTGTAGTTGTGAAATTATCGCGCCAGAAGTTTTTGAGATCGACAAAACAAGTCAATCAAATCCAAAATCATCAGTAATTAACCAAAAAGGTGCAGGCGTTAATAAAATAATGAATGCTGCAGAGACTTGTCCAACTAAAGCAATCAATGTAGAGAATATAATCACTAAAGAAAAATTATTCCCCTATTGAATTTTTAATTTATCAAATAATTCATTTGTTTCAGATTCGGATAGTGTTTTAGTGGAATCAAACATACTATGAATAGGACCAGCAGAATCATTTTTACTCCTTGGAACTAAATGCACATGAACATGAGGTATTTCCTGTCCTGCATCTTTTCCGTTATGAATTGCAATCAAAGTTGAGCCAGTTATTCTATCTACGTTTGCAACCATTGAATGCACTAAAGAAAATAAATCAGAATTTTCCTCATTACTCATATCTTGAATTTTTTCATGATGTTTTTTAGGAATGACTAGTACGTGTCCCTCTGTTAGGGGAAATGCATCTAAAAAGGATACAGAGTGGTTTGTCTCTTTAAGGAATTTTGATTTAATTTCTCCTGAAATAATTTTACAAAAAATGCAATCCATACAACTAGTGAAGATGAATCAAAATATTAAAACATCTACTATGGTTCAACAATACTAGCCCATGCTAGCCCTTCCCCAAATTTTATGGTAACAACATCTCCGGCATTCAATGTGCATTCTTCAATTGTTTTAGGAATAGTATCTATTGTTTCAACATAACATACACCTTCGTCATTGGTCAAAATCGTTACTTCCTCATAGACATCTTCACGTATTAAATTCCAAAATGGGAAAACCAGTGTGGACAAAACAATTCCTGCCGTAAGGAAAGCACCCACAAAAACAAGACTTGTCTTCTGACTAGAACTGATTTCCATTTACCAAGTTCCACCATCACCTGCATTTGGATCTAATTTCTTTGCAGGGACATTTCCATGAGCTTTTTTCATGTGTCTTTTCAAGCGTTCAGGATCATGCAGTTCAGTTCCACATACATCACATTTTGTTTGATTTTCTTTCTCTTTTTTACGTTTGAACAAACCCATAGGAAATAATTATACAATATTAGTTAAAAATGATACGAAATATTTTCGACTAAAATTTATTGAATTTTCGAAAAGAAAAGTTCCAGCGACTTTTCAAAGCAATTATTTAATTTTTTTAGGTGTTCAGGATTTACGGATAATACCTCTTCATCAAACCAGGGGGGAGACAAATACAAACTTCGATTCATTTCAACCTGAATCCAAGGAATGGGATTATTTCCATAAGTTTTTGTGATATGGCCTCCATGAAATGGATCATTTAGGGATATCTCAGACCTATCAATAGAATATGATTCAGAAATACAATCTGCAAGAAGATTAATCATTTCATCAGAACTGGTCTTACCATCTTGATTTGACAAACAAAATAATGGTCTTTTTTTATTTTTTCCATCAGGTGAAATTCCAGGTGCAATTGAAGCCATAGAATGGCAATCAAGACACAATTGCAAATCTAATTCCCTTAAACTTTTTTCAATGCTTCTGTGATAAGGAAGGTAATACATTTCAATCAATAATGTTTTGAGAGAATCATCAGGTTCTTTGTTAGAAATATAGATTGGTTTTTGATAACAGGTTGAGCTTTTAATTAATCCGTCAGGATTCTTTGGAGGCATGTCTTGCATTGAACGGTTAAGATCAACAAATGCTCTTGCAATTTCTGTTTTAACTACACCTTGGACTTTGTTACCTAAATCATACAACTCCACTACAAAAGGATCAGAGTCATCAAACAAATCCTTATTTGTAATACACAAATGTCCTTCTAGCTCTTGAGGTTTTTTTCTTCCACCATGAGGAATAGATAATAAAATAGGAAGTTGGGTCAATTCAATCCTTCCGCAGTTCCATCACGTCTGACCTCAGCGACACCCTGAAATCCTTTTTGAGTTTGTGTCTTCATTACTGCATGGATTGCACCATGATAAAATGAGAATCGCTCTTTTACTGAAATTTCATATCCCATTTCTTTGAGAAAATCAACAACTTCTTTCCGGAATCCACCATCTTCAATACTAACAGTACCACCAATTGAACAATGGAATCGTGGCCTCTCAATTGCATCACTCATTGGTAAATCACCATCAATTATCCTTGAAAGATATTGCGTAACTGTGGAAAAAATCCTCTGGCTGCCAGGGCTTCCTAGCACCATCCAAAGTTTTGAATCATTAAAAATTAATGCAGGTGAGACAGAAGTCCATGGAATTCCATTTGGTCTAATATAGTAAGGATGATTAGGATTTGTGAATTCAAATGCAGACATGTAATTATTATACAAAAAGCCTAAACCATCAGCTGCAACTTTAGCACCATAGGCAAGTTCTATCGATTGTGTAATACCAACTGCATTTCCTTCAGCATCCATAGTTGACAGATGTGTAGTGTCTTCTCCACCAAACTCAGGATCAATCATAGGCAATGTCGCATCCATAGAATTATGAATTGAATCTGCCATCTGTTTTGCAAAAGAACGTTGTAGATGCAACTTGTCTTGGATTTGATCATAAGTATGACGATGAAATGGTCTTTGTAATCTGTGTAAGAATGCCTTTCTAAATGTCTCTGCGACAAAATGGTATGAGCTTGGTTTTGAGCTACGCAAAAATTTTGATGGTAAATGATTAAGCATCATCAGTGTAAGTAGCAGTGTCCTTCCAGCTGCAGGAGGAGGTAGAGTTGAAACGGTAAGATGACGGTATTTTCTGCTTATTGGTTTTCTGATAAGAGGCTCAGGCATATATGACAAGTCTTCTTCTCTGATCAACCCTCTGTTTTTTTCCATGTCTTTAGAAATTGCTTTTGCAATAGAGCCATGATAAAAAACACGATAACCATATTCTGAAATTACTTTAAGAGTATAGGCGAGATCAGGTTGTGTGAAAGTATCTCCCACATCATATGGAACAACAGCGTCTTTAAGGAAATATTTAGCACCAGATTTAGATTTCATTGAAAGAAAGCTTTCTAATTCTCTTTCCTGTAAATCATGTTGTAGTTGTGTGATTTTGTAGCCTTTTTTTGCAATACGAATAGATGGAGAAACAATCTTTTCCCATTCTAATGTTCCATATCTTTCATGCAAAAAACCAATTGTAGCTAAAGTACTAGGAATTGTAGTTGCTTTGTAACCCAAACGCCTATGACTTTTCTGTTTGTAGTTAGAAGAATGAGCAAGCGAAGGAGCACGACTTGAACCGTCAATTGCATATGATTTGCCTTTGAAATGAATTATCGCCATAGATTGCCCACCAATTCCTGAAGCCTGGGGTTCACAAACACCTAATGCTAATGCAGTAGCACATGCAGCATCAATGGCATTACCTCCCTTTTTGAGCATCTCGACTCCAGCTTTTGTTGCATCAGGAAATGCAGATGCAACCATTCCTTTTTTTGCAACGGCACATTTTTTGTTTGGAGTTGGTTTGAATTTTCTTTCTATATTTTTTAAATCCAAGTTTTAATTCACCATTAAATTTCCCCAAGTTCTTTGGCAGTAATTCCAAAGATATCTAATACATAATTTGAAACAGTTTGTTGTTCATCATAGATTAATGTAACTTTCATAACTGTTCTTTCTCAATAATCATTAATTTATAGTCACTGTGTGGATTGGGAGGATTTTTTTGTTGTCCATGCCTGTTCGTTAATTGAATGACATTTACAATCAGAGGATTTTTCTTTACAATTTTTTTGATGTAGTGTTGCATCACATTTGTTGCAGTCCGGATCTCTCCAGCTTGCTTGATTTCCACAATTCGGGCATCGCATACACAGTAAATTATTTTTTATCGTTTAAAACATTTCAATATTGAATTACTTGTGGACATGATTATGTAGTTGATTTAGCTCTAAATCAAGTCAATTAAAGTGCAAAATTGAAAATTTTGATTATTAATAGAAT
>JABDOO010000160.1 GCA_013043295.1 Candidatus Nitrosopumilus sp. | reverse complement strand
ATATAATTCAAGAGCATATCTTTATCCATCATTAATTTTTGTTGCAAAACAAATTGCAAAAGCTACAAAAATTCTAGTTGCAGATTCCCCACCACCATATACAATGTGTGAATATAATCTAAATTTCATAAATGAAGTTAAAGAGAAAGTTATCTATGTAGGACATTTTACTAGTAAAAAAATTCTAAATGAAGAAAAAACAGATCTTGAAAAGCTGGTTGAAAATAATGAATTTGGGTATTGGATGAGAACTGGAAATAAATCTACAAATGATGGAACTGGTCAGAGATATGAAAAAGTTTTTCATCAAAAAGAGATGCTAAATGAAAAAAGAATTATTTCGCATGCAAGAGATGAATCAAACATAGATTCTGTAACAGACAAAAATGGTAAAAAATATTCAATTACAGAAGCACTAGATAAAAAAATAGATTGGATACAAATTGATATTGGTTTTCTATCTGAGAATCAAAAGGATACAATATTGAATTTATGCAAATATGCAGTAGTCAATGGCTCACATACTGTCATGGGTGAAATAATGGGAGGTAAATCAAAACCAATTATTGGAATTCCAATTTATGATGAGCATACAAATAACATCTTATGGGCACAAGAAAAGAATTTAGGAGTACTAGCTACTAAAACTTCACAAGTAATTGATGCAATTTCCAAAATTAAGAAAGATTATGAAGTATTTGAGGGAAATTTGCATGAATTTTCAAAAAATTTTGTTCCAAATGGAGCAGAAAATTCAGCAAGAATTGCAGCCCAAATTTTAGAAGAAAAGAGATAATAGATTATTTTAAGAATTTTTCTCATCTGGCACGCGGGATTTCGATGGGCGAACGGACCGCAAGGGATGATGAAAAAATCCGCGTGTCAGATTAATAACGATCACTACATTATGTGGGAACGCTTTTATGGAAAAAATTAAGCAAAATCAGCAGTGCCTAACTGTCCAGAATGTACATCAAGAGAGAAAAAGAAAATAGAAGCCAAGTATATAGAAGATTTTCCAGAAGAAGAGGACAGAAGCAGAGATGCATTATTCAAATTATTTGATGAAATTGATATTCCAATGAAGATGGATGAAAAAAATAGAAGGCATTTCATTTGTAAGCGATGTGGACTATATGCAACAAGAGAAGAAATTTCCGATATTCGATTTAAATTAAATCAAAGAGAAAGAACACGTGATGATAAGCATGATGATTATCTTGAATGGTGGTCAAAAAGTAAAAAAGAAAAAGCAGAAAACTAGAGAGGATTTAGTATGGTAAAAAAGAAAGAAGACGATATTCCTGATTGGGTTACAGATGAAATTCAAAATGCAAAATTTAAGAAACCTCAAGAGATGAAAAAATCAGGATATATTTTAGAATTTTATTATGAAGATAACAAAATTGACGTACAATTGTATGATCCTGTAGAAGATGGACGACATATTGTTACCATGGATGTTTCAAAAAAAATTAAGATTGATGATTTACTAAAGGGTGAAGTTTATGAATTCGTTTTTGACCAACATAAAGCACCATTAAGCAAAAAAGTTTCAGATTACCTAGAAAAGGAAAAAGAGATTGATATGAAAGCAATTTATCAATTTGATTTAAAATCATTAGAGTTGTTAGATGTAGGCTCTAGTGAGGCTTCAGATAATCTGGAAGAATAAACTTAATTCTTCTTTGTTGAATCTAATTGCTTTTTGAAGGATTTTCCTATTATTGGATTTATGAAAAAAGGAAATGAACTTTTCATCCATATAGCTCCACGTACCACGGAGGGTACAACAATTTCTAATCTTGAAGAATTTGCAGCTTTAATAATTGATTTTGCCACAGTTTTAGGATTGAGTGACGTAGGTGAGTATTTTGGCATTTTTTCAAATGATGAATGATCAAAAAAGTTGGTTCTTACCATTATTGGACTTACAACAGTAATTCCCACTCCAGTATCTTTTAATTCATGTTTAAGACCTTCAGAAAATCCTAACATTGCAAATTTGGATGCACAGTACGAAGCAATTCCAGGCAAACCAAAACTTGCAGCAACAGATGCAACATTAACTATATGACCAGATTTTTTCTTTAACATCGATGGAAGAAATTCTTTGATACAGTATACCATACCAAAATAATTTGTCTCCATTTGAGATTCTATATCTTGAATTGAAAGATCAGAAACAGAGCCGTAGATTGCAAATCCAGCATTATTTACCAAGATATCAATAGAATCAAATTTTTCAAAGACTGATTGTGTCATTTCTTTTACTTGATCTTTTTTTGAAACATCACACTGGCAAATCAATGTTAATACATGGAATTTTTTTAATTCGTTTTCAATTTGTTCTAGTTTATCTTTTCTTCGTGCAACTAAAATTATGTTAGCTCCCAATTTGGCAAACTCTATTGCAGATTCTTTGCCAATTCCAGATGATGCACCAGTAATAAGAACGACCTTATTTTTGAAATTCATAAATTAAAAAAATTGTTTAAAAATAAAGTGGTTTCTATGATTCAGAAGGTTTTGATATTTTACTCAAGGCTAATTTAACTAAAAGTAACCAGGTGATCACAATTGGTACATAATAAGTTGCGATTCTCCATCCAATTACTGCATCCCATGCAACTATTCCTTCAGGAATTTCAAAAGCAAAAGGATCCAAGTTATTCAAATAAGCAACAATTCCAAATTCAGCTAAACCAGATCCTCCTATAGTGATTGGCAAGTTTCCAATTGCGTTTGCCCCCATAACTGCCATTATAGAATCAAATGCACTAATAACATAACCAGTTCCCATAGCAATAATCATAAATGAAATTCCATAAAATGTCCATGATGCTATTGAAAAGAAAAATGAAATTGTAAAGATTTTTTTAGATTCAGGAGTTTTTAGATTTTCTCGACTCATCGTACATACTTCGTCCATCCAGAGATTTGTTTTATCAATAGCTTTTTTGCCTTTGTCTTTTCCAAACTTTTTTACAAGATTTTCTAAAATTTTTGGAACTTGGAATGTATGTTTAGATGAAAGAAAGAACATGACCATCCATAAAGAGGTAATAATAATACTAGTAGCTAAAATTACAGCTCCGACAACATATGCACCATTAAGTAATGCAATGATTCCAGCCATTATAGATAACAAACCTGCTGCAAACACTTCAGTAACAATATCCATAATTGCAATCCACGCAGATTTTGCAGGATTGACTCCTTTCTTATGCAAATAATAGATTACAACGAATTCTGCTCCAACAAACATAGGGGTTGTAAATTTGATAAATTCACTTCCTACTCTAACACCCACTAATTTTAAAAATGAATCAAAATTTCCAAGGTATTTTCTTGTGATATATGCAAATTTAATTCCCTGTAATCCTAATTTGATCAACATAGCTGTAACTGCACCAACAAATGGAAGAATTCCAATTGCCAAGACATCATCTATTTGAATATCAAATTGAATGGCAATAATGAAAATAGGAATTAAGGTAACAGGAATGGCAACTAGTCTCCAGTTCATTTGATAATTTTTTTGAGGAATCAAATATGAAAGTTGAGTAAATTCCCAGTCATCAAAAAATGTACATCCCAAATTAGGCACAAAAAATGATTCAATTAGTGTTTTTTTGTTGATTTTCGAGTTCTTGCTTTAGTTCTGTAAACAATGAATCCAGCATGTCAAAATTGGACAGATTTCTTTCTCGGAGGAGTTTAATCACTAAATCTTTAAGATAATTTTCTTTTTCAGAAATACTACCAATCATAAACAAGATGAAATAGAATATGATAAAGATAAAGTGGAATTTTATTAAAATTTTTAATACCAATTTGGAATTTTGATAAAAATAGATTTTCAAGTTAGTTTGAAATATAAGCAAATAAAGAATCAGACAGGTTTGAAAACTATTTTCGTTTCTGGTACTGCTGGTTCTGGAAAATCATTACTTACATCAAAATTATTGGATTATTATACAAAAAATGGTTCTTTTGCAGCTGTATTAAATTTGGATCCAGGAGTAGAAAATATGCCATATACTTGTGACGTTGATGTTAGAGATTATGTAGATATTGTATCAATAATGAATCAATATGAACTTGGTCCAAATGGTGCAATGATTATGGCAAATGATTTGATCGCATCTAAAATTGATGATATTCAAAATGAAGTAAATAGAATAAATCCAGATTATCTTATTGTTGATACTCCTGGTCAAATAGAACTATTTGCTTATCGTTCTAGTGGTCGTTTTCTTGTAGAAAATATTTCATCAGATGAAAAAACAAATATTTTTCTTTTTGATGGTGCATTGATCACTACTCCTGTTAATTTTGTGTCAATTGCACTTCTTGCAACATCAATAAGGTTACGTTTGAATTTGCCTACAATTAATGTAGTAACAAAAACAGATCTTATTGAAGATAGATTAAAACAAATTCTACAATGGTCTACAAATTTGAATACTTTAGAGAATGCAATTTCTAAAGAGGCAGATGGCGATACATACACATTAACAACAAGCATTTTACGAGGATTAAATTTAGGTGGGTTTGCGCAGGGCTTAATTCCAATTTCTAATGTAACAGGGGATGGTTTAGTAAATCTTGAAGGTGCTTTGAGCAGAATTCTTAATTTGGGCGAAGAGGTAGAAGACTAATGCAATCAATTTCAGTAAAAGCGCCATCATCAACTGCCAATCTAGGACCAGGATTTGATGTGTTTGGATTGGCAATAGACGCATTTTATGACGAAATTACATTAACGAAAACTAAAAGTGGGATTACAATAAGCACTGCAGATAATATTCCAACAAATCCTGAAAACAATACTGCAGGATTAGTAGTAAAAAATATGAAAAAAAAATTTAAAATAAAAAATGGAATAGAAATTAAAATAAAAAAAGGAGTTCCTGCAGGATTTGGTATGGGTAGCAGTGCTGCATCAGCAGCTGCAACTGCAATTG
>JABDOO010000159.1 GCA_013043295.1 Candidatus Nitrosopumilus sp. | reverse complement strand
AAAACATCTATTCTTATGCAAGAAATTCCTGGTAAACCTGTCCATGATTTATCTGAATCAAAAATTATTGAATTATCTAATGAAATTGGTAAATTAGTTGGGACTTTACATAAGAATGGAATAATGCACGGTGATTTGACAACTTCAAATTTTATTTTATTTAAAAACACTGTATTTGTAATTGATTTTGGATTATCACAAATCTCAATAAAACCTGAAGATCATGCAGTCGATTTAAGATTAATCAAAGAAATTCTCAATAACGCACATGCTAAAATCATGGAACCCTCATGGAAAAATTTCCTAAATGGTTACAAATCTATAGTTGGTCAAGCCTATTATGCTAAAATTACTAAATTGGTCTCAGAAATAGAAAGTCGTGGTAGATATGCGCAAGTCGTTTGATCTCTTTTTTGTATCTTCAAACATTCACAAATACCATGAAGCTAAGAATATTTTAGATTCTTTTGGAATCCATATAGGATTTTTAAAATCTGATTTAGATGAAATTCAATCAAATTCTCTTCATGATATTGCAACATTCAAAGCAACAAATGCATTTTCAAAATTTAAAAAACCACTAATCATTGAAGATGATGGTTTATTCATTGATGATCTTCAAGGATTTCCTGGACCATACTCATCATATGCTTTTAAAACAATTGGAAATAAAGGAATTCTAAATCTATTAAAAAATAATAGAAAAGCTAAATTTGTATCCATCATTACTTATTGTGATAAATTAAATCTAGAATCATTTGATGGAAAACTAAATGGAAGAATTTCAAAGACTGAAAAAGGGAAAAATTGGGGATATGATCCTATTTTCATTCCAAACAATTCAAAGAAAACATTTGCTGAGATACAAAATAAAAATAAACTATCACATAGATTCAAAGCATTAAAGAAATTTTCTAAATGGTATTTGCATAAGTAGGAATAAAACGATCAATATATCGTTCATTGTTTTGTAAGATTGATATTCTTGAAACAATACTCTCATCCATTATTGAAAATATTTCACTTTGTTTTGCAATTTCTTCACTAAACTTTTTTACTTCATCCATTTCTAACATGTTAGCATGTTCTAATCTATTTGTTGAACGTCCAATATGCATGTAGGATTTAATTTCAATAAAGTGTGGGCTTGCTTTTCTAAACATTTCTGCAAATGCTGGGATTGATTCTTTTTGATCATTATAATCTCTAATCAAAGTAATTCGCAATACCGTTCTTGTGTTCAAATCCTTTAACATGTTTAGTGTTCTATTCCACCTTTCCCAAGAATCATCATATTTTGGTTTGTTAATTCTCATAAAGGATTCATAATCTGCAGCATTTGTTGAGAGATACAGCTGTGTTGGTAATGCATCTTGATCTTGTAATTTTTGTATCATATCTGGCTCTTGTCCATTTGTTACAAGAAAAACTGATTTTGTTGCTTCAAGTGAATTTAGATATTTAATTAGCTCTGGAAGTTTTGGATACATTGTAGGTTCTCCAGATAATGAAATTGCGTAATGAGCAGGTAACAACGATTCATCTAATCTTTGTTTGTCATTTCTTGAATCCCCATAAAATCCATTAATCAATTTTTTTCTTTCAGCCATAAGCTTTGTTAAAATTTGTTCTGGTTCAGCAACTTGATCTGGTTGCATTTCCATAGAATCATAAAATTCCATTGGTCTCCAACAATATACACATCTATTTTCACAATACATACCAGCAGGAGAAAATTCCATACATCTATGTGTAGAAATCCCATAAAACTTGTGTTTGTAACAACTGCCTTCATGCTTGAATGATTTTTTAGTCCAATGACAAAGTCCTACAGTTGAATGATCTGCTATACCATACTTGGCTTTTTTTAATTGCGCAGATATTACAGGTTTGATTTGAAGTAATTGCTCCTCTTCTTCAACTGTTTCTCCAGAACAACTCATGAGTTCAGATCGAGATTTGTTTTACTTAAATTGATCGAGTTTTTGTCCAACATGGAAACTTTTCCCAAAACTATTGATATTTTTAGCCGAATATAGAGTGAGGTTTAATAACTGGATCCTCGACGTATTTTTAGGCTTTGAAAAAAATACACTCGTTATCGTTCCTATTATTGCTTGTAGCCACATTAACTAGTATGCCTATTAATCCTGCTTTTGCTAATGGAGATGACTTAGATAATGATGGAGTTGCCAATTCTGTAGATGCGTGTCCTAATTTACAAGAAGATTATGAAAGTACAGTAGATGGATGCCCATCAAATTTTGTACCATGGTATGATGAGGATTACGATGGAATAGAAGATCATATAGATCAATGTCCAAATCTTAAAGAACATTACAATAAATTCCAAGATGAAGACGGTTGCCCTGATACACTTCCTGGAACCGGACCTGGTGGTGCACCAGATTCTGATGGGGATGGTTTTATTGATTTAGTTGACTTGTGTCCAAATCAACCAGAAACCTATAATGGTATTTTAGATAGAGATGGTTGTCCAGATAGTTATGGTTCTGGTGATAGAGATAGAGATGGTGTTCCAG
>JABDOO010000141.1 GCA_013043295.1 Candidatus Nitrosopumilus sp. | reverse complement strand
GCAATTTCAGCTACACTAACAATGATGGGATTCAGTGTTGATGCTCAAGCAGGACTTAAAACTGCAGAAGAAAAACTCAAAGCTCTCTAAACCCTGTTAACTTAATATAAGGAAATTCGAGACCGATCACATTGACATTTGATAAAGGCTCATTAATTTTAGTTGATTATACTGCAAAAGTAAAAGATACTGAAGAAATTTTTGATACCACTATTGAAGAAGATGCAAAAAAACATTCTATTCATGAACAAAATGTAAAGTATCAACCAAAGTTAGTATCAATTGGTGAAGTTTCTTATCCTGTTCTAAAAGGACTTGATGAAGCACTTGCAAAAACCGCAGTGGGAGACAAGCTTACAGTAGAAGTTACACCAGAGAAAGGTTTTGGTGAAAGAGATTCTGGAAAAGTTAGAATGATTCCTATTAGAAAATTGGGTGAAGATGCAGAGAAAGTTTCAGTAGGTGACACAATTGAGGTTGATAATAAAAGAGGAATAATTCGTTTTATTGGTTCAGGAAGAGTTCAGGTTGATTATAATCATAGATATGCTGGAAAAACTATCTTGTTTGATGTTAATGTCATCAAATCTTTAGATTCACCAAGTGACAAGGTAGATGGGATTCTTAAAAATAGATTACCTGTAGAGGATACAAAAATTGCTTTTGACCTTAAAGACAAAGAAGTAAGTGTTAGTATTCCTGAAGATATTTTACGAGCTGATGGATTACAAATCATGAAGCACTTTATTCAACTTGATATTTTTAAATTCGTTCCCACTCTAGAAAAAGTTAGTTTTGTTGAAACTCACGTCAACAAACAAGCTCAAGAAAAAAAACCTGAAATCAAAGAAAAAGCTCCTGAACAAAAAACTGCTTAGATTACTCTAGTAGACTTTGCAAGATTTCTAGCTCTTCTCTCAGTCATTTCTATTTCTTTTAGAATGGTATATCTTTCCGGACGTAAATCTTGTGCAATCATTAATGCATCTATTATTTGCTCTTCACTCAAACCAATTTGTTTTGCACTAGTTGGTGCTCCTACATCTTTCAATGTTTTTACTATGTCCTTCCAATTTTGACCTTGAAGCTTTGTAATCATTATAGCACCTAATCCACATTTTTCTCCGTGTAATCCTTTACCTGGAGCAATTTTATCAAGTGCATGTGAAAAAAGATGCTCTGCACCTGAACATGGTCTACTACTTCCTGCAATACATGATGCAACTCCTGCACTAATTAGAGCTTCAACAATTACTCTTGCATCAAGTCCTTTCTTAGCATATTGACCAGATTTCTCCATTACTATCTCTGCACTCATTATTGCTAAATTTGCTGAATATCTTCCATAATATTCACCTGTTTTGTCTCTACCCAATTTCCAATCCTTGACAGCACTGATATTTGCCACTAAATCCCCACAACCACTTGCAAGTAGCTTAGAAGGAGCTTTTTTGATAATATCTATATCTACAAAAACACCCAAGGGAGCCGTCGCAACAATTGAATGAGGTTTATCACTTTTAATTGAAACAAATGGGCTTGCTATTCCATCATGTGAAGCAGCTGTAGGAACACTGACAAATGGAATATCCAATTCAAAAGCAACCATTTTTGCAGTATCTACTGAACGTCCTCCCCCAATACCTGCAATAATATCACTACGGTCTTTCTTTACGTCTGTCTGAATTTTTTTAAGAGTACTGAATTGATTATCTTTTGATGTATGCCAAACAAATTTAATTTTTTTATTTTTTAAGGATTTTTCAATTTTTTGTTTAAGAATTTTTTTGACGTGAATTCCTGAAATTAGTGACACTTTTTTAGGTTTAGTTAAACTATGAAGAAAATCTGCAAACTCATTAATGTTATTTTCACCCACAACAATTTGTCTAGGTAATTCCATTGTGTGTGAAACCATGCGATCTTGATTTTTTGTCATTATTTATGATTTCAAGGGATCAAAAAGTTATTTAAAAGGGTTAGATGCCATTCATTTTATCTTAATAGGTGCATTTTGTCAAATAACGTTGAAGAAAAAATTTTGCATGGGACTACCACTGTAGGTATCAAGGCTAAAGACGGTGTCGTATTATGTGCTGACATGAGAGCCAGTGCAGGCTATTTTATAGCAAACAACAACACTATGAAAATTCAACAAATTGATTTGCATGCAGGATTAACCTTAGCAGGGGGAGTTGCAGATGCACAAAATATAGTAGATATTTTACGTTATCATTCAAATCTTCATAGAGTTGAAAAACAGAGTTCAATCTCAATTCACTCACTTGCAAGACTATGTTCTTTGATTTTTCATCAAAACAGAGGTTATCCATTCATGGCTGATATCTTACTTGGTGGATATGACGCAACTGGACCTTCATTATTCAATGTTGATATGTTTGGTTCAGTAGAAGAGAAATCATATGTTACAACTGGTAGCGGTTCTCCAGTAGCTTATGGTTTACTTGAAGAAGAATACAAAAAAGATCTTACAGTTGAAGAAGCAAAACAAGTAGCTCTACGAGCTGTTAAAGCCGCAATAGTTAGAAACATTGGTACAGGCGATGGTATTAACATCGCAGTTATGGACAAAGACGGTTTCCGTCTATTAACCGATGAGCAAAAGAAAGCCGTCATCGAACTTTAGTGATTTAATGCAAAGAAAATATCAAGAAAAAGAATTACCTCCTAGTAGCCAGAATATAATGGCCACCATACTGCAAAGTATACCTAAAGAAGCTAGTGTCACAAAAATAGAATATGAAGGCCCAAGAATTGCTCTTTATACAAATTCTCCACGATATTTGATGGAAAATAATGACACAATTTCTAATCTTGTTAACATTATTAAAAAAAGAATTGTTGTTAGAACCGATGAATCTATTAGAAAATCTGAAGACGAAGCAAGAAAAATCTTAGCTGATTGTGTTCCTAAAGAAGCAAATCTGCAAGGGACAATTTTTGATACTGCAACTGGAGAAGTATCCGTCGAAGCAAAAAGACCTTGGTTATTACAAAGAAATGCAAAGGAATTCAATCATGCGGAGGTTACAGAAAAAATAGGATGGAGATTACGCGTAAGAAAAGCCACAACTATACCATCACGTACAATTCAAACAATTAATGCAACCCTCAAACAGGCATCAGCTGAGAGAAGTAAACAGCTTAAACAGGTTGGAGACGAAATTTTTAGACCACGATTATCTCAAAGAACTGAAGTGTCTCTCTATACTCTTGGAGGATTTGGTCAAGTAGG
This sequence comes from Candidatus Nitrosopumilus sp., assembly GCA_013043295.1. Taxonomy (GTDB): domain Archaea; phylum Thermoproteota; class Nitrososphaeria; order Nitrososphaerales; family Nitrosopumilaceae; genus Nitrosopumilus. The sequence continues at coordinate 11,622 of JABDOO010000141.1, read as the reverse complement.
GAGATCATCACTATTACTATCCACACCAGAAAGTAAGATTCTCATTGATTGTGGAATTAATCCAGGTGCACGTTCACCAATGGATGCATTTCCAAGACTGGATTCTCTAAATATTACATTAGATGAGCTTGATGCAATTGTAATTGGACATGCACATTTGGATCATACTGGATTCCTACCAACACTTTGTAAATATGGGTATAAAGGACCAATTTATTGTACTGAACCAACTTTACCAATGATGAATCTAATTCAATTAGATGCAATCAAAGTAGCTTCAGCTCAAGGTAGAACTCCGATTTATTCAGAAAGAGACGTGAAACAAATCATGCGTCAAACTATTACTTTACCATATGGAACAGTAACCGATATTTCTCCAGATATTAAATTAGTACTTGCAAATGCAGGTCATATACTTGGTTCTGCATTATGTCATTTTCATATTGGAAACGGTGATCACAACTTTGTTTATTCTGGTGATATTAAATTTGGAAAAAGTATTTTGTTTGAAGCTGCTAGTTGGAATTTCCCACGAGTTGAAACATTATTGATCGAAAGTACATATGGTCTTAAAGAAGATATTCAACCTACAAGACAAGAAGTAGAATCGGCTTTCATTAATGCAGTTAACAATACTTTAGCAGATGGAGGCAAAGTCTTAATTCCAATACCTGCAGTTGGGCGTGCACAAGAAATAATGATGGTAATAGATCATTACATGAAATCAGGAGAAATGGTTGAAGCTCCTGTATTTACTGAAGGTATGATATCTGAGGCATCAGCAATACATGAATCATATCCTGAATACCTTGCAAGAGAACTAAAACAAAAAATTCTAGAGACTGACGATAATCCATTTGATTCTGAGTACTTTACTAATATTGAACATGCAGATGCCAGGGAAGAACCTATGCGTGATAACTCCCCTTGTATTATTCTAGCCACATCTGGAATGCTAGAAGGTGGTCCAGTATTGGAATATTTTAAAAATATAGCACCTGATAAAAAGAACAAAGTACTGTTTGTTTCTTATCAAGTAAATGGAACTTTGGGAAGAAGAGTACTGGATGGTTCAAAACAAGCAACAATGTTAGGCAAAGAGGGTAAAGTTGAAGTTGTCTCAATAAATTGTGGAGTTGAAAAATTAGATGGTTTTAGTGGACATAGTGACTATAACCAATTGATGTCATTTGTACAAAGACTAAGACCAAAACTTCGTCGTGTCCTAGTTAATCACGGAGAACGGAAAAAATCAGAAAATCTTGCAATGAATATTAGACGAATGTACAAAGTACCAGCACATTATCCCCAAGTTCAAGAAGCAATAAAATTATTTTAAATCGTACTCTGGTTTCCAGATCTTTATGCTTGATGGTGCAATTATAATTCTCTCTTCACCCAATCTTGCAATTTCAGCATCTTCTGCTTTTGCAATAGAATACAATTCTTCAACTACCTTACGAAGCTGTTCTACATCTTTTTGTGCTAAAGGTGTAACTCTTAAAATTAGAATCATATTTTTTTTGATATCTTCTTTGATAGAATGAACATCACTGATATCCCTAATTGTTATGGCCTTTAGATATGTTGAATTTTCTTGTTTTTGCATCCTTGTTGAAAATGAGATCTACTTGTTCAAAAACTCTTCCTTAGTTTTAACTAATTTTTTAAAAATTTCACGCCTACATTCTAAATTTAAGGTATGATTGCTCTTCTGCACATTCTGCAGTAATTTCATCAATTGAATCTCCATTTTTTACTAAAACAATACCATGTTCAGTTTTTGGTGCATCAGAATATCTCAAAGTTACTGCTGATGCAAAATTAACATGTGATTTTGCATTCTTACCACGTAATATTGAAATTGGCCCCACGTAATCTTTTGCCTCAAATAAAATATCACCTGGTAATGCTAATGCTTTAATCATTTGATTTTCATCTTTGTTTCTTCCAACAACAAATTTTGTTTCTTCATCTAATCTAAAATGTCTTCCAATTTTTAATAAATCAATTTCATTAATCGTTGGTGTTTCAACATGATCAAACAGGTCTTTAGCTTTTATTCCAAATTGTGGTTCTGTTAGTAAACATCCACCACCTGCATTTGGTGGATTTTCAATTCCATATTCTTTAGCCATTTTCATTTGGATTTTTCTTTGTCTTCCTTTAATCATTCCCAAATTCTCTCTTTTGATTAAACCATCTTTTTCAGCATCAGTTGCTGGTAACAAACCAGCTGATAATGGTCTTACAATTTTCCCCTTCAAGTTTGATTCATTTTCAATAATATGTAATGATGGTGCATGTTGACTCATTGGACGTTGACCTAATACTTCTCCTGAAATAATAAATTCTGCACCAATTTCTTCCATGTGTTTTTTTGCTGCATCAAACATCATTGTTCTACAATCTACACACGGATTAAATCCTGCACCAATTCCATGTTTAGGATGTTTTAGCATCTCAATGTATTCATCACCCAAATAAACAGTTTTTAAATTAACATTTAGATCATCAGCTCTTTCTCTGATTTCAAAACCACATCCTCTTCCACAATCAAAATCACAAAATGGAGTTTTAATTGCAACAGCTGAAACATCAAAACCCTGTTCTTGCATCATTCTTACTGCAAGTTGACTATCTAATCCTCCAGATAGTAGTGCAACAACCTTTTTCTTTTCTTTCTCATCAGCCATTGCGATCTGACTCAATTTTCCATATACAAACTTTACATCATACATAAATTGAGAATTGGTGATAATTCTGTATGAAGCAACGTAGAAAGAATCTTCTTAAATTTGCCCAAAAGATTGATTGTGACACTTTGGTAACATTTGAGCCTGAAAATCTATTCTATATGACTGGTTTTTGGGGTGAAGCAATTGGATTATTAGAAAAAAATGGTAAAACTACCATTATTGCCCCAGAATTAGAAGTAGGTAGAGCCAAAGATGAATCTGAAGATTGTGAAGTAGTTACGGCTGAACGTGGTGAAGGACTAGTTTCTTCTCTGATTAAGAAAATAAAGAAAAATCAAGTTTGTACTGATTGCCAAAATTATTCAATCATGATGTCATTAAAAAAATCAATACCAAAAATCAAGTCATCAACTGAACCATTTTACAATGCTCGAATCATAAAGGATGAAAAGGAAATTCAAATTCTCAAAAAAGCATCCAAAATCATTGATGAAATGTTCCAGATTTGTTCTAAAAGGATGAAAGTTGGTCAAAAAGAGTCCGAATTACAAACAATTCTCATGACATATGCAATGGAACAAGAAATGTTTGATACAGGTTACAAATCTACATTAAATCCATTGATAATTGCTGGGGGACCAAATGGAGCCCTCCCACATGCTCAGGTTACAAATAGAAAATTCAAAAAAGGTGATCTTGTTGTAACTGATCTTACATTAAGATACAAAGGATATGTTTCTGATGCTACTAGAACATTTGCGTTAGGAAAAATCTCATCACAAGCAAATGATGCGTATGAAATTGTAAAAGAGTCACAGAGACTTGGATTAAAAGCTGTAAAACCAAATGTTGATTGTAAAGATGTTGATACTGCATGTAGAAAATACATTGAAGAAAAAAATTATGGTAAATACTTTATTCATTCAACAGGTCACGGAATTGGTTTAGAAGTACATGAATTACCAACTGTATCCTATAGAAGTAACACAAAATTAAAAGAAAATATGGCAATTACTGTAGAACCAGGAATCTATATTGAAAATAAATTTGGAATTAGAATAGAAGACTCACTAATTGTACGAGATAAACCTATTGTGATGCACAAATTTACTAAAGATTTAGTCTCAATTTGACCTAATCATAAAAATCTACTAAATGAATAATGCCTTTTGATTTAGGATCATTTGCTGTAATCATTTCTGAATCTGTATCAACATTCCAATCAAAATTAATTTGACCTCTATGTGATTCAAAATTAAAAATAATTTGATATTTTGATGATTCAATATTGGATACTGTCAAATTACAACTAGTTTTTTTATTATCAAAAATTTTTTCATCAGGATATTCATCACTAAGTACCTTTGAAATTGCATCCATCATAGTAAATCCATCATTATCTGGTCCATTATATCTCATCAAAACATCAACTACTTCTTGTTCTTCAACTGACAGTTCTGGTAAACAACTTTGCAGATCTCCTTTTGTCATTTCAGGAATTACAAATACAATTAACATTGCAATTAATGCAAGATAGATTGGAGCTCTCTTTTTTAGAAATGACTTGAAATCATTCTTTTTGGGTTTATCTTCTTCTTTCTTTTTCTTGTCTTTAGCCATCTCTCTTAATTCCTAGTATTTTGCTGTTAAAATTAAAACTTCCCAAGGAAATTTTATTATTCCATCTCTTTTTGTGTGTGGTTTTGTATTTTCTCTAATCATTTCTTTGAGTTCTTTTCTTTGAGGTTTTGATAGCGAATTTAATTTTTCTTTGATAGGTTTTGCTACATATTTCAGGTAATTTTTCCAATAATCATCAAAAGTTCCTGGACTGTACTTGAAAGTATAATCTTTGACTTTAACATTTGAAAATCCTGCTTTTTTTACTTCATCTCTAAATGATTTTTTTGTACCATATCTATCCAAATCTGGAGTTCCTGGTGGAACATATTCTGGAATAAACTGAGTAACAGCATCTAAAATATTTCCAAAATATGGTACTCTATTTCTATGGCCATGCACAGACATACCTAATTTGCCTGATTCTTTGAGACTTTTTCTCATATTTTTAAGCGCTTTTGAAGCGTTTGGGAAAAAAAATAATGCATATTGACAAGTAACAATGTCAAATTTTTCTGAAAAAGTGAAATTTTCAGCATCTGCATTTACAAATAACAAATTAGATCTATTGGCATTCCATTTTTTTGCTATCTGTATTGCAGTAACAGAAGTATCAGCACCAACTACCAAACCTGTTTTACCCACTTTTTGTGTTAATTTTTTTGTTACAACTCCAGTACCACATGCTACATCAAGTATTTTGTCTCCTTTTTTGATATCAACTGAATCCACCAATTTTTTTGTACTTGCAAATGGTCCTTTATCTTCAGATGCCCATCTCTTATGATATCTAGGAGCAACCTCATTCCATATTGTCATGTTACGTTTTTTATAATCAGATTGTTTCAATTTTCTTTTAAATTATTCAAATCTGATTTTAATGTTCGTCCTGTTTCATGATAGTATTTGTGTTCTATTTCTTTGAGTTTTTCAGATAATCTAAAACTATCTGAATTTTTCTTTTTTTGTTTGATGATTGTATCTTTATATTGTGAAATTAATTTTTTAATATCTGAATTCTTCATCTTATTTTCTTTTCAATTTCTTTTCTGATAAATTTAACAATTTTTTCTTTCTTTGTCCAGCCTGATGTAGTTGTTTTTTTGTCATCTACAAAAAATACTTGGTTATAGTTTGAATTTTTTTGATATTTTGTACCAATATCATTTGCAATAATTACATCAGCTCCAGAATTTTTTCTCTTTTTTTGCGCAGATTTGATCAACGCATTTTTTGTTAAATTAGTTTCAGCCTTGAATCCTACCAGAAGAGCATCTTTTTGTAATTTTTTTACTAGATCGATGATTTTTGGGGCTTTTTTGAGCCTAATTTCTAGTGATTCTTTGTCACTTTTTATCTTGGATTTTGATATTTTTTGCGGAGTATAGTCTGAAGCTGCGGCAGCCATAATCACAATATCGTATTTTTTCTTTAGTTCCTTTTTTGTAACATCAAACATCTCTTTACCTGTTGTAACATTGATTATTTTTGCACCCTTTGGTGGTTTTTCATTTGCAGGACCATAAACTAGAGTAACTTTAGCTCCTGCAGTAATTAATTCAGAAGCTAAAAGAGAACCCGTTTTTCCTGAGCTTAAATTTGTAATTACTCTAACAGGATCAATGTATTCTATCGTAGGACCTGCAGTCATTAACACTTTTTTATTATTTAATACAGATGAAAATCCAAACTTTTTCAATACATAATCTAAAACATCTTCAGGCTCTGGTGATTTTGCTTTTCCTTCTATCATTTGAGGAGAAAGAAATTCAATCTTATTTTTTAAAAAAGTAATATTTTTTTTAACTGCTGAATTTTCATACATTGATGCATGCATAGCAAGACACATCAAAATTGGAATTTTTGAACCAAATCCTACAGTTAGTACTGTTGATACAGGCGTATCATCAATACCATTTGCTAATTTTCCTAATGTATTTGCCGTTGCAGGATATACAATTACCAAATCTGATTGATTATAGTCTGCTAATCTAATGTGTTCTAAATCACCAGTTAGTTTTGTTATTACATCATTTCCTGTAGCCCATTTAAAATATTCTGGCTGAATCAATTTAGTTACTGCATTACTTGTTACACATTTCACATCTGCACCATGTCTCATTAGTAATCTTGCAAGTTCTATTGCTTTGTATGCTGCAACACTACCTGCAACACAAAGTACAATTTTTTTTCCAGATAATTCAACCCCATGTGAATTTACTATGTCTAAAGAGGGGTGATCATTTTTGAGAATTTTCTTTTTAGCTGCCAATTTCTTTCCTTAATTTTTCAAATTCTTCTTCATTCATTGAAAATGAATTTTCTTCAGCAGGAAATTTACTAGATTCAACATCTCTGCGATAATTTTCAAGTGATTTTACAATATCATCAGACAAATTCATGTATCGTTTGGCAAATTTTGGTTTAATTTTATCATACATGCCTAGCAAATCTTGAACAACTAGCACCTGACCATCACAATTTACCCCAGATCCAATTCCTATAACTGGCACATTAACCGTTTCAGAAATTATTTGAGCTACTTCATGACTAACCATTTCTATGGCAATACTGAAAACTCCAGCTTCTTCAAGCTCTTTTGCATCTTCAATTAACTTCAATGCGGAGTCTTTTGTTTTTCCTTGAACTTTGTAACCTTCTGATAACATTGTAGTTTGTGGCTGTAATCCAATATGTCCCATGACAGGAATTCCTACATCTACAATTGCACTAATTGTTTCAGCCATTATTGAACCTCCTTCAAGTTTTACTGCATCTGCACCTGCTTTGATTAGTTTTCCTGAATTATTAATTGCATCTTCTATACTTGCTTGATATGACATAAATGGTAAATCTGCAATTAACAAAGAATTTTTTCGGGCTCTACTGACAGCTTCAGTAAACATACACATTTGATCCATTGTTACAGGAATTGTATTTTCATAACCAAGCATCACCATTCCGGCACTATCTCCAACTAACAGAACATCAATTCCTGCTTTATCACACAATGATGCTAATGTGTAATCATAACTAGTGATTACAGAAATTTTCTTCTTTTCATTTTTCATTTTAATTATATCTTGAACAGTTTTATGCAATTTTTGCTCTCCTTGTTAAATTATTTTTTATCTGAAGAATATTTTCTGATAGATTTTTCTTATTATCAAATTTCTCAATAATTTTCAAAAGATTTTTTTCATCATTTTTTGAAAGTTTTTTTGATTCAGTAATTAACAAATCTATTGCTCTTGTCACATTATCGACAATTGTAATATTTGCAGTTTGTGAAGTTCTTGATAGTGGATTTAGATCAAAAGTTATGACTGTTTTACCTGCCTTTCTAAGTGCCATAGTTCTATCACCATCTTCTAATGGCACAACAACTACATCTGCTGCATAAATTCCATCTTTATCTACAATTCTTCTTGCTGAATCAATTCCTGAAAGTTTTTTGGATGAGGTCTTTTTTGTACCCAAGATTTCATTAGCACCATTTTTTTTGAGTACCCTGATAATTGCCTGCTTTCTTTTTTCATTTGTATAAAAGAGATTTATCTCTAGTTTTGCCTTAATTTGCTTTGATAGTTTGATAATTTGTTTGGGACATAGTGCTGCAATATTGCCATTAACTGAGATTACTGGTCTTTCTGCTAGAAGCAGTTGGGCTGCTGCAGCCTTTATTGCTTGAGACGATGCCTTGCTTGTTTTCTCTCCAAGTAAATAATCAAAAGCTTCACCTCGTCCCTGTGCCAAAAGTCCTTCTTTAGCTACCAAACCATGATCAAAACCATCAACTAATTTCTCACGAATTAAAAGTGATTTTGCTCTTGGATGGGATTTTGGAATTAATGGCATGGTTTTAAATTAATTATTTAGAACTCTTGCTCCAGAATTATCTAATTCTGATTTGATTATAATTCCATCAGAATATTTTTCTAAAATTTTTAAAACTTCTCTTTCCTCAGTTTGTGGTGTCATCGAAAAAACTGTTTCTCCAAACAGAGCAATTCCACATTTAATATTATTTGATGATAACTCATCAACTATTTTTTGCATTCTTGGAGTCATTACATTAACATATCTTGCAAATTCTAATGACATGTCTTGGAAATGTTCATAATCTTTTGATTCTAATAGTCGATTAACCATTTTACCTCCTAATCCATTAATTTGAGATAATCTTTCTTTGATGAATTTGTTTGTTGATATTGGAGAAAAACAAATCATTATAATAGAAATTTTTTCAGTTGAAATTTTTTCAACTTGACCAATTCCTGGAGCACCTGGCTTTACACGAATTTCAAATCCACCATGATATGATGCTAAAACATCTCCTAGACCTGTCTTACAATTTACTTCAGCATTATGAGCAATTTTTCCAATCTCTATCTTTTCTAATCTAGTTTGAAGTGCTCGATCTAATGCATATGATAATGATAATGCTACTGCACCACTAGAGCCTAATCCATATCCCACTGGAATTGATATGTTATGTTCTATTTCAAAAAACTTTTTTGAAAAATCTCCAAGTTTTAAAAATTCATTTAAAACAAATTCTGAAACATCAGTTTTATCAGATTGATATCCGTTGGTAGTAATTTTAAAATTTGATCCTTGCTCATTCTGATTTTCAATTTTTACTTTTGTAGTAACACCATGATTGATTGAAAATCCTGCCCCCTTGGAGCCTAATTTTTCTAAGCTATCATGATCATCATCTAAGTGTGCTGTAAAAAATCCTGTAATATGTGCTGGACAAAATGCTTTTGCCTCCATTGATCTGAGTTTAAATTTTACACAAAATATAAGAATATGGATTAAATTACTTAAATTAGTATAAATTGACTAAATTTGTTCGACGCCTACAAAGAATTGGAAGTAGCATCTTGGTATCTTTGCCGAAAGAATGGGTTGATGCAAATAATCTTGATAAAAGCAGTCAGGTAGAACTTGAAACTGGTCAAGATAGTATTTCTATTTCTGCAAATAAGGAATCTAGACCTACAAAGGAATTATTGATTTCTTATCCATTACCTAAAGAAGAAAATATTGTTGCAAACATTACGGGGGCTTATCTATTAGGATATGATGTTATAGAAATAAATTCAAAATCAATAATTCCTGGAAAAGATAGGGAAGAAATTCGTAATTCAATGAGACGCTTGGTTGGTATGGAAATAATCGAAGAAGATGCATCTCATATTAATATGCAATTTCTTCTAGATGCTACAACTCTTAATCCTCCAAAAATTCTCAAACGAATGAGTTCTATTGCACTTGGTATGTATGATGATGTATTAAATGGATTAATTTCTGATGATAAATCTAATTTACAAACATTATCAAAACGTGATGTTGAAGTTAATAGACAGTATTTTTTACTTGTTCGTTTAATTCGTAGTACTCTAGTTGATAGTAGATTAGCAAATGCATTTAATTTAGAAAATATTGATGTACTTGATTATAGAGTTGCAGCAAACGTACTTGAAAATGCAGGAGATTCAATTGTAGAGCTCTCTACTTTCATATTTAATTTTTCTTTATCAAAAGAATATTCTAAAAAAATTTATGATGTTGTTCGAGATTTTAATATGCTAGCAGAAAAATCTATTGATGCATTTACAAAGCCTGATAGACTTTTAGCTATTGAAGCAATTTCACTTCATAAGCAATACGAAAAGAAACTTAGTTTATTACGAACTACAATAGGAAATAAAAAACAAATTCCATTAGATTTTCTTGATTTGATTTACATGTTTGAAAGAATTGCACAATCTTGGGCTGATGTTGCAGATCTTGTACAACCAATTTATAATGAATAATTAATACAGTTTTTTCTTTGCAGCATATGTTAAAACTGCACATATTGTTTTTGAGTCTTGAATTTTACCAGTTTTAATCATTGATAGAACTTTTTTAAAATCCATCTTAACTACAGACAATATTTCATCCTCGTCAAGTTTCAATTCCGAGATTTTTTTTAATCCTGATGCTACAAAACAGTGAATTATCTCTGAATTATAGCCTATTGAGGGATAGTATGTGATCAAAGGAGTCATTTTTTTGGCTCTATATCCTGTTTCTTCTTCTAACTCTCTGAATGCACATTTTAGAGGTTCTTCCTTTTTTTCTAAAGTCCCTGCTGGAATTTCTAATACATATCCATGTGGAAATCTATGTTGTTTTACTAGAATTACTCTTTTTTGTTCATCAAAAGCAAGCATTGCTGCAGCTCCTCTATGCTTGATTACTTCTCTTTTTACTTTTCTTCCCTCAATTTTTCCATCATAAACACTTAGACCTAAAATTTTACCTTCATAGATCTTTGATTCTTTCATACGTATATGAAAAATCATTTGTATTTAATTTGTTTGATATGTTAAATGCAATTTTGGAGATTTTTTAAAATCACAAATTACTTTCTCTATCCACTTTTCATAAAATGAAATCTTTTTTGGAATGAATAAATCAGCAGATTTTATATTTTTGACATTTCTTACCTTTTGTGTTAATTCATCCATTTTGTATATATTATCACTATACATGAACAAGACAATTTGATTTTTTGCTATGAAGGGTATTTGTAGATATGAATCAGAAAATAAACTGTTTAACCTTTCTAAAGTATCTTTAAGATCTCCTTCTATCCATGTAAGAATAGCATGAGGAATAAAATTTTTGATTTTTTTTGGATCATAAACTAAAGTAAATTGAATTCCATCATTTTCATATAATTTGTCTATACATCTCGTAATTGTTTTTGTTGACATTTTTGTATTTCTTGCAACTTGTTCAATTTTTTGTCTAGGATTTTTTATCAACTCTTCTAAAATTTCTAAATCTGTTTTTGTTAGATTAGAACTATATCCTGGATTTTCTGCTTCAAAAATAGATAATACTCTAACATCTTTCATTAATTTTTTTGCAAGTTCAATTTTCTGTTGAATATTTTCTTTTACAGATATACCACAAACTGTAATTCCACCTACACAGGGCACCACAAAATATGGTTCACCAACAAGACTTGCTTCCTCTAAAATCTCTGTAATGTTTTCACCAGATACAACAAAGTACAAAACACCATAACCTAATACTGGAGGTTCAACCTTGATGAAAAAATCTTCAATAATGCTTTTTTCTTGCATTTTTCTTATTCGTGATCTAACTGCTCCGCCTGATATTCCAAGATCTATGCCTATTTGTCTATCAGATTCTCTACAATTATTCAATAACTTGCTTAGAATTTTTATATCTAAATTGTCCATTATGTCACCTAAATTGTCCTCATAAAATATAGAAA